>JBKQRS010000267.1:0-3362 GCA_052143915.1 Bradyrhizobium sp. | reverse complement strand
GCCTTGTAGACCACACCCATGCCGCCGCCACCAAGCTTCTCGACGATTCGGTAATGCGAGATGGTTTTGGCCGATCATTCCTAGACGCCTGGCTTTCGGGTCGCTTCATCTTAAAGACGCGGCATCCGCCAGTCAACGAATCGTATCGAACCCAAGGTACATCTTTAAATGGCTTGACGCGCGAATGACGGCTGCGATCACTTAGGCAAGCAGGAAGCCCTTCTCGGGTACGACCTCAAGGAATGAGGTTCTTTCGATCTTGGCGCAAAGGAGTGTCAGATGACGAAACCTATGCAGCGTTTCTCTTTTCTTGTCTGCGCCGTTGTTGGCACGTTCGCGCTCTCAAGCTTGGCACGGGCCCAAGATGTAGTCGTCGGCGTCAACGCCTGGTATCGTCCTCCTGGAATGTCGCAGGAAGAGTTCATTAAGCAATTGGCGGACAACGGTGTGAAAACGATCCGCATTAGCTTTCCCGGCTCGGTTGACTTCATCATTCAGGCCTACAGCCATGGTATCGGGACTCTGGCGATCGTGCCTCCCCATGCGGGCTCAAAAGCCAAACCGAGACATTCGTCGTTCGATATACCGCTGTCGGAATGCAATCCGATCGTTTTAGCGGAATCCGGTTCAGTTGTTGGTATCGCCCTAGTGGGCGACCACAACGAGAGCATCGAGTCTGCGATGTCTCGATTGCACAATACTGCTTATGAGCTTGGCATGAGTGTGGCGGCGGATAGCGGCGCGCTCACAGAGCTTCTTCCAGGGTTAGTCCGCACGAGGAGTGATCAAATTTGGAGCTTTGGGCGCGGCTTGGCGCAGGGCGCCGACCACCCAGCCAAAATCTGGACGCAGTTGGTCGCCCAACTACAACCATTTCCTGCGGAAGGAGCGAATCTAGGGGTGTTCCGCGGATTTCTGAACGGTCTCCATCAAAAAAACGCGGCGCTCGCGGAAGCCATGCTGGACGATGCGATCCACGATGACGCGCTCGCGCAGTGGTACCCCGCCTTGGAAACGGCGATCGGCGAGATTAATGAACATGGACTTCGTAGGCTTCTCCGCTCGTTGGAGCGTGGCAAGGCTCCAATCGACAATTACCGCTTCCTAGAAGGAGGTCGAGTAACAGACGGCCTCAGCGGCCCGGACGTCAAGACGTTGTTGCTGAGAATTTCTGACCACAGAGACGGCATTTATGTCGCCGTCGAGATTCTCTATATGAGGCTGTTTTCTGACCAAGGTGGCATCTCGTCCGACGAGTTTGTCGAAATTGGATGCGAGCTAATGCTTCGCCTCGACGTAACCCGAAACACGGACCCCAACTTCGCACAGAGGCTGCAAATTGTCGGCAGGCACTGCCTACTTGGAGACAACGGCGCTGCGACTGTGCGCGAGGTCTGCACCAAGCTGCGCAATGCCATTTCGAGATCCGAAGCGTCTGCGTACGGCCACCGCGAGTTTCTGCAGATTCTTTTCAACGCCCAGCCTCTTGCTGTTTTGCGATCCCTGTGTGCTGGCGACGACGCTGCAATGGTAAAAATCGGCGTCAGAGTCTTGGAAAATGCCGACCTGTTGCACCCGCATTCTTTCGATGTAATCCCAGAGGAGGAGCTTCTTCGCTGGTGCGACGAATTACCCGATGTCCGCTATCCCATCGCGGCGGCGGGCATAGCTGCGATTAGGCATGACACGGACGGCCCGCACTGGGCGGACATTGCACGCAAAATTCTGGAGAAATCTCGTGACCGCGTCCAAGTTCTCAAAAAATTCATCCGGCAATTCAGCTTGCCGGGTTGGGATATGTCGCGAGCTGCTGAGGTCCAGTCAAACTTGCGGCTTCTCGATGACATGGCGGCCTATTCTGATCCTGCGCTCGTGGAGTTCGCAGGGGAGGAAAAGGCCAGGTTGTCGCAGGTGATCACTGCGGTGAGAGAGGTAAGCCCCCCGGTTTTTGACATGGACCCGGAAGGCTTTGAGTAAGACAGTGCTACCGAAACCAGAAGGGGTTGAAGGCCCAGGGCGAGCGGAAAACTGTTGATTCTCGCTCGTCAAAGTGGGCCGGTCGTAACCCTTTGCTTTCGGAAGAGGCGAGGAAGCGAATAGACAGGGGATTTTAGTCCACCTCCTGTTATCCACCTTTCAGAGATTCTGCACGCCTTCGGCACACTATTTCCCTCGACATTTTCATGTCTCAATACTTAGCGAATTCTTCAATACCTGGCAGGTTTTGAGATCAGGCACACTACTCGCACCCGTTCAAAGCAAATCCATCGTCCTAACCGATTTAGGTACCTCATCGGCTGATCGGCCGCAAGGTCGAGTGTCGGGTTGCGCGGCGGAAGACTTGGCGGATGTGGCACACCTTTGGCACAAAGAACCAACCAATGCGTCACCCCCGGATGCACAAGAACTTTCCGAATTGGTGGCGATCCGCTCAGAAATAGTGGGCTTGGTACCGGTTAAAATTGGGCAGCGACCAAATATTGCTAACCTCAGTGGCGAGGAATATCGTCACTTGCAATCTCGAACCAGCCCTGTGGTTCAATGGTGTCTTGCTGCTCGGCTTCGACCCAGTTGGATACCGGATCCCACCAGTAGCTGCCCGATTTGTTTTCCCAAAGGAAGAACGCCCGTTCGCGAATTCGGCGCTCTCTTTGTCGATCGGGCGGGCAGACGTAGATGCGCACTGCCATCCGGCTAAGAAGACCAGAAAAAATGGCAACTGGGAGATTTTGCTTAGCAAAAACAGCCAAGCGATCAGGAGCCCAGACTCCCGTTGGCGTGACCTCGAACCCAGAGGTCGAAAGGATGACGAAGCCTACTTCGCCGGGTACGGATAACGTTTCCGCCAAAATTGCGCGGGCGTTCCGTGCAGCGAGGCAAGAATCGATAGCATCTGGCTGAAACAGTTGCAGAGGAAGGTCAATCGCTACTCCACCTCCAGGCACACGATCCCGTTTTTGGGTCGCGGCAAGTTGAGCAGCGGCTTCCTGGAGTCGCTCTTTCACGGCTGCGCCGACACCCTCCGCAGAAGCAGGTGCTAGATCTTTACATTCCACGTAGCACAAGTCGGATACGCGTAGGTCTGGAGAGTCCTCGTCGGGTCTCTCAGGGACGAATGCAACTTCTTGCCGCGTGCGGATCTGAATCTGAGCTGCGGTGTAGAGTGCGAACTCAGCGCCCTCAAAGGAACGTTGGGAATTGTCGAAGAGACGCTCGACTTCTCGAAAAAGTGAGTGGCTGGTGATATTCGCGTCGATTGGACGCCCGTAGAGGGCCTCAATCGACGTGGTGACGCGCCACACACCAAAGACGGCCCTTCCAATTTTGATTGCCTCTGCGTCCGAGACTGTGTCCGAGCTAGT
>JBKQRS010000266.1:0-14086 GCA_052143915.1 Bradyrhizobium sp. | reverse complement strand
CGAGGTAGGCGTCGTACCAGGAATCGACCAGCAGCGCCTTTAGCGGCGCCGTCTCGTCGCCCTTGGGCGGCGGCAGGCGATGGATGATCGCCTCCAGCACCTGGTCGATGTTCAGGCCGGTCTTGGCCGAGATCGGCACCGCTTCAGAGGCGTCGAGGCCGATGACGTCCTCGATCTGCTGCTTGATGCGATCGGGCTCGGCGGCGGGCAGGTCGATCTTGTTGAGCACCGGCACGATCTCGTGGCCGGCGTCGAGCGCGTGATAGACGTTGGCGAGCGTCTGCGCTTCGACCCCCTGGCTGGCGTCGACGACCAGCAGCGAGCCTTCGCACGCCGCCAGCGAACGCGACACTTCGTAGGCGAAGTCGACGTGGCCCGGCGTGTCGATCAGGTTGAGGATGTAGTCCTTGCCGTTGCGCGCGCGATATTTGAGCCGCACGGTCTGCGCCTTGATGGTGATGCCGCGCTCGCGCTCGATATCCATGGAATCGAGCACCTGTTCCTTGCCCGCCATTTCGCGATCCGTAAGGCCCCCCGTCATCTGGATCAGACGGTCAGCCAGCGTCGATTTGCCATGGTCGATATGCGCAACAATGGCGAAGTTGCGGATGTTCGAAATAGGGATGGATGTCATGGCCGCGGGATAGCATTCGCGTTCCCGTGCGGCAACCATATTACGGCATTTTAACGGGGCTTCTTCACGCCAAGCTGATTCCACTTGGCTGAAAAACACGCTACCCACGGGGCATGTCTGGTGCCTCAACTTCGCCCGCGACCATGCGTACGGCGCGTCAGCCGCGCCGCCGACCCAGCCTTCGCCGGCTGGCGGCCTGGCTGCTGGCCTCGGCGACGGACCGCAACGCCGCTCCGTGGCTGGTGGTCGGTTTTGCCACCGCCCATGCGGTGCTCTGGACCTTCATCCTGATCAATCTCAAGGCGGCGCAGGACGTCCACATGGATGTCGCCGAGGCCTTCGCCTGGGGCCAGAAATTCCAGCTCGGCTATGGCAAGCACCCGCCGCTGGCCGGCTGGATTGCCGGTCTCTGGTTCAAAATGTTTCCGGTCACCGATTGGGCGACTTACGCGCTGGCGATGACGACGCTGGCTTGCGGGCTGGTGATCTCTTGGCTGATCGCATTGCGCGTGGTGGACTACCGCCGCGCGTTCTTCGTCGTGGTGATGCTCGCGCTTTATCCGATCTTCAATTTCAAGGGCTTCAAGTACAATCCGGATCTGCTGCAGCTCGTAACCCTGCCGCTCTTGGTGCTGGCCTATCTGCAGGCGTTCGAGAAGCGCACCGCGCGCTCGGGCCTCTGGCTCGGGCTTGCCGGCGCGCTGGCGCTGATGACGAAATACTGGGTGCTGACCATGATCGGCGCGATCGGTCTTGCCGCGCTCATTCACCCCGACCGGCTCAGGTTCCTGCGCTCGCCGGCGCCGTGGGTCGCTATTGCGGTGGCCATCACTGCAATGATTCCGCATCTGATGTGGCTGAAAGAAGTGGACTTCGTGCCGCTGACCTATGCCGGCGATGTCTATGGATTGTCGAGCCGCACACAGAGCGCCGAACTCGTCCTCGGTTATGTCGGCCACAATCTGGCGCTGCTCGCCGTGCCGGTGGTGCTGGCAGGTCTCGCCCTTGCCTGGACAGGTTTGGTGCGTCGCCCGCAGGCCACGTTGTCACGGATCTGGTCGCGCGGCGCGAATACGGACGTGAACGGGTCCCAGGCGCTCAATATCTGGATCATCCAGATCGTGGTTGCGGTCGGGCCGCCGCTCGGCGGCTTGTTGTTCACGGTCTATATGAAGACCGATTGGGGCATCTCGCTGTTCTTTCTGACCCCGCTGGCGCTGGTCGCCATCCCGGCGCTGCGCCTTCACAGGATTGCGTTGTTTCGCATTACCGCGATCTGGTTTCTGCTCACGCTGGCCACGCTTGTCGCCTCGCCCTACATCGCCGCCCACGAGATGGCGGAAAATCCCAACGCCGCCTTGAGCTACGGCGCGCGCTCCCAGCTTGCCCGCGAGCTGACGCAGGAATGGCACACGCGTTTCAACACGCGCTGGGCGGTGGTCGCCGGCACGACCGAGATCGGCGAGCCGATGACGTTCTACAGCGTGGATCATCCGGCGCCGTTCACGCCCGGCGAAGTCTGGTCGTCGGGGTTGACCTCGCTCGAGGAAGCCAAGCGGCTCGGCTTTATCGGCGTCTGCGATACGTCGGACGGACGGCTGCCGGTTTGCGAGGCCTGGATGGCGGCCAACGGCAAGGATGCCGAGCAGGTTGCGATCACCACGCAGCGCTTCTTCCACGGACACCCCGGCCCGGCGATCACCTGGAAGGTCTATATCGTGCCGCCGGCGAAGTGAGTGACTGTCCGTCGTTCCGGAGCGCGCCAACGGGTCGCGCGAATGCGCGCCCGATGACAGGCTCCGCGCGAACCCGGAACCTCGAGATTCCGGGCGTGGTCCTGCGGAACATCCCGGAGTGGCGGCGCGCGAGGGAGCGCGCTGCCGCCGATGCGATGTCAGCGTTCTGATTCAGATCAGGCTCACGCGCCTTCTTCGTTGAATTTGCCGGCGACCAGTTCGGTGATCGCCTCGATGGCGGCTTGCGCCTCGGGTCCGATCGCGGAGACGACTATCGAGGTGCCCGGCCCGGCGGACAGCATCATCAGCCCCATGATCGACGTGCCGCCGACGGTTTCTCCGCCTTTCGTCACCCACACTTCGGCATTGAAGCGCTCGACCATCTGCACGAATTTTGCGGAAGCGCGCGCATGGAGGCCGCGCTTGTTGATAATCGGAAGTTCGCGGGAAACGGCGCCCGCCGGGACACTTGGTCCGGGAATGATTTCGGGCGACGCGTCGTCGTCGCTCATTTGCCGGCGAGCACCCGGCTCGCGATGGTCACGTATTTACGGCCGGCTTCCTGGGCCATGGCGATGGCGTCGGGAAGCGACCGCTCTTCGCGGACCTTGGCGAGCTTGACCAGCATTGGGAGATTGATTCCCGCGAGCACTTCCACTTTCGGGCGGCTCATGCAGGAGATCGCGAGATTGGACGGAGTACCACCGAACATGTCGGTGAGGATGGCGACGCCGTCGCCTGAGTCCACGCGATTGACCGCTTCGATAATGTCGCTTCGACATAAATCGGAATCATCTTCCGCCCCGATCGTGACGGCTTCGATTTGCTTTTGCGGACCCATGACATGTTCCAGCGCCGCCTTGAACTCGTCGGCCAGGCGCCCATGGGTCACAAGTACTAGACCAATCATCGAAAACTCCTCGTGGGTGCTTTTTGGTGCACCGCACGAACGCGCCACTTTGACCATCCAGAGCCCCCGCGCAAGAGGGGATCTTCGCGATTCTCCCGGAAATTAGGGGTAGAGAGGGGAGCCTGCGCCGGTCTAATCGGTCGCGATAGTGGGGGTTATATGGTTACAAATCCCCTTCGAACAATCAGCCGAAGGCTGGGTGAAAGATGAACTTGCGGTCATTGTAAGCGCAGCGATGACCAGAGGACGGGCTTCGTAACCGATTCCGACGGGGATTCGCGGTATTTTTATACCAGAAAATTCTGCCGTGAGGGCGTGGGGCTGGGGCAGCCGCTCCGCATCCTCCGCCGCGAGATCGACGAGAAGGCCGACCGCGGCCTCATGCGCGAAGTCGCAGCGGCGAATGCCGAGCCCGCGAATCTCGATCAGGCCGGCCAATGCCGGCGCCGGCCGGACAATCAGCTGGCCCGCGCGCGCGCCGAGATGGACGCGGTCATCGCCGATCAGAATGGCCGGCGCTATCTGCCCGGAGCGGCCAGCCAGGATGAGATCGAACGCAAGGCGCGATTTGCCGGATCCCGACGGCCCGCGGATCAGCACCGCGCGATTTCCCACCAGCACCGCGGAGGCGTGGATGCTGGCGCCGCCGGCCTTCGTCATGGCGCCGGCAGCCTGACCACAAAGCGCGCGCCCGCGATCGTCGCTTCGCCGTCCACGCCGGGCGGGCCAGCACGATTCTCGGCCCATATCCGTCCGCCATGGGCCTCCACGATCTGTTTGGAGATCGATAGGCCCAGACCCGAATTCTGCCCAAACCCCTGGTGCGGCCGGTCGGTGTAGAAGCGCTCGAAGATCCGCTCCAGCGCGTCTTCGCGAATCCCCGGTCCGTCATCATCGACCACGATTTCGATGTCCGGCCGCACGCGCCGGCATGTGATCCGCACCTTGCGGCCGGCCTCGGAAAACGATTGGGCGTTGGACAACAGGTTGGAGATCACCTGTCCGAGCCGCGAATCGTGGCCCGGTACCGAGAACGTGTCGTTGGGGCCGCGCCCTTCGAAGCGCAGCTCGACGGCGATGTTGTTGCCGCGCCTTGTTTCGTTTGCGACGGACGCCAGCGCGGTCAGTAGCCGGCGAAGATTGACGGAAGTCATGTCCTGCCGTTGCAGTTCGGCATCGAGCCGGCTCGCATCGGAAATGTCGGATATCAGCCGGTCCAGCCGCTTGACGTCATGCTCGATCACCGCGAGCAGCCGCGCGCGGCTGTTGTCGTTGCGCGCCAGCGGCAGCGTCTCGACCGCGGAGCGCAGCGATGTCAGCGGGTTCTTCAGTTCATGGGCGACGTCGGCGGCGAACATCTCGATCGCCTCGATGCGGTTATAGAGCGCGTCCGTCATGTCGCGCAGCGCGCCGGAGAGATGGCCGATCTCGTCGCGGCGGCGGGTGAAATCGGGAATCTCGACACGGGTCCGGATGCGGCGGCGGACGCGTTCGGCGCTGTCGGCGAGCCGGCGCACCGGGCCCGCAATGGTGCTCGCCAGCAGCAACGACAACACGATCATGACCGCGGAAGCGACGCCGCCGACTTTCAGAATCGCAAGACGCTCGGCGGTCACCATCTGGTCGATATCGTCACCCTGGGTCGAGAGCATCAGCGCGCCATTGATCGCGCGGGCGTGAAACCGCTGTACCGGCACGGCGACCGAAACGATCACCTCGCCGAGCGGGTTGACGCGCACCATGCTTTGCTTCTGGCCCTTCAGCGCGTCGGCGACCTCGTGATAGCCGTTGCCGTTTTCGGGTCCGAGTTCGCGATAGAGTGGCAGGTCGCCGCGATTGAGCCAGGTGCGGATGGCGATCAAGGTTCGTGCGACGATGCCCGGAGAGGAGGGCGGCGGCAGTTCGAAGCGGAGCACGTCGCTGAGATTGCGGCTGTCGAGGATCAGCCCGCCATTGGGATCGTATATCCGGGCGCGGGTCTTGGTCGGCGAGATCAGCTGCCGCAGCACCGGCGCGACGCGCTCCGGATTGATCGGAAAATCGAGCCCGGAATAATCGTCCTGGCCGCCGTAGCTTTCGCCGGGCTTCAGGTCGAGCAGCCGGTCGGGGTCGATGGTGATGGTATTGGTCTCGACCGTTGCCGACGCCGCGATCGCGCCGGCGATGATTTCCGCCGAAACCATCAGGCTTTGCGCCCGCGCGTCGATCAGGCCGGCACGGAATTGCGAGAGGTAGAGAATGCTCGCCACCAGTGCGACGAGGCCCGCGATATTGAGCGAAACGATGCGGCGGGTGAGGCTGGAGAAGCTTAAGGTGAAAAAGAACTGACCGACCCGGCGCAGCCAGCCGAGCGGCCGCTGCCAGCCCAGCACGGGCGGGCTTTCCGTGGCAACGGTATCCAGAACGACGGACGGCGAGGCGTCCTCGGCATTCAGGCCTGGATCAGGCTGCGTTCGATCAAGCAATGGCCAAAACCGCCGGTTGTTTCAAGAGGTCCCGCGATGCGTATTGCTTTCGCATCCTACCCGAGATGCGCGGCGGCGTCAGTTAACAAACCGCCCGTGAAGTGCCAAGCGATCAGGTTTCCTTGCGATCAGGTTTCCTTGAAGCGGTATCCTACGCCGTACAGGGTTTCGATCATCTCGAAATCGTCGTCCACGACCTTGAACTTCTTGCGCAGCCGCTTGATGTGGCTGTCGATGGTGCGATCGTCGACATAGACTTGGTCGTCATAGGCCGCGTCCATCAGGGCGTTGCGACTCTTGACTACGCCGGGGCGCGTGGCCAGCGCCTGCAGGATGAGGAATTCGGTCACCGTCAGGGTCACCGGCTCATTCTTCCAGGTGCAGGTGTGACGCTCCGGATCCATGCGCAGGAGCCCGCGGTCCAGCGCCTTGGCATCGGTTTCCTTCGGCACGGCGGTGGGATCCTTCGGCGCCGCGCGGCGCAGCACGGCCTTCACGCGCTCCACCAGCAGACGTTGCGAGAACGGCTTGCGGATGAAATCGTCGGCGCCCATTTTGAGGCCGAACAATTCGTCGATTTCCTATCCTTGGAGGTGAGGAAAATCACCGGCAGGTCGGATTTCTGCCGCAGCCGCCGCAACGTCTCCATGCCGTCCATGCGCGGCATCTTGATGTCGAGGATCGCAAGGTCCGGCGGACTGGTGCGGAAGCCGTCCAGCGCTGACGCACCATCCGTGTAGGTCATGATGCGATAGCCTTCGGCCTCAAGCGCAATCGAGACGGATGTGAGAATGTTACGGTCGTCATCGACCAGGGCGATTGTGGGCATGAGCCTGCTTTCAGGTACTGGTACTAGGTTGCTGAAACGGCGGCTAAATCGGTGATGTGCCGCCTAAGTGGGCTTCGAACATGGTCAACGAGCAATGCAAGCTGGGCTGAAGTGTGACCGAGTTCCTTGAAACGACCGAGTAAAACCTCGGTTCCAGCCTATATAGATACGAGTCTTGCCGGGAAAAGGCCCTGACTGCAATGAGATGTACCGAGATGACCGATGCAACCCACCGCTGATTTCGATGCCGGACGGCTGGCCCGGTCGCTGCTGCGCCGCAGCCGGCAAGGGGCGCTGGCGACCCTGATGGCCGGCAGCGGCGATCCCTATTGCTCGCTGGTGAATGTCGCAAGCCACCCCGATGGCGCGCCAATCCTGCTCATTTCACGGCTGGCCGTGCACACGCGAAACCTGCTCGGCGATGCCAGGATCTCCTTGATGCTGGACGAGCGCGCCGAGGGCGATCCGCTGGAGGGATCACGGATCATGCTGGGGGGCCGGGCCGAGGAGGCCGCAGGTTCCGATCTTGAGACCGTGCGCCGGCGCTACCTCAACGCCCATCCATCCGCGGAAGCCTTTGTAAATTTTGAGGATTTTTCCTTCTTCCGGATCCGGCCGAACGGCATGCATCTGGTCGCCGGGTTCGGGCGGATCGTGGATCTGAAGCCGGAACAGTTTCTGACCGATATTTCCAAGGCGAGTGCGCTTGTGGAAGCCGAGCAGGGTGCCATCGACCATATGAACGCCGATCATCGTGAGGCGACAAACCTCTATGCGACCAGGTTGCTTGGCGCAGAGCCAGCCGACTGGCGCTGCACCGGGTGTGATCCCGACGGCATCGACCTGCAGGCCGGCCGCAAAACCTTGCGGCTGGATTTTCCGGAACGGGTAACCGGCCCGGGAGAGTTGCGGAAGGTGCTGGTCAAACTGGCGGAAGAGGCGCGGGCGACGAATTAGCCGCGTCTCGCTCGCCGCGAACCGAAGCAAGTGTGAGGCGAGCGCGTCATGAATCCGGCCATCGATGGGCTCTGCTGGTGCAGCGAAGGGGCGGCCCGCCAGGAGCCGAGAATTGTGCGCTGCAAAGGGCCGCATGTCAGGCATGGCCAAGGTCGCGGCCGATTGTCGCGCCGAAAACAGCGGCGGGGGATCGGGTCCGAGCAGGATCAATGGACAGCGTTGGAATAAACCAAATACCAAGGGATCGGCTTGGCAAGGCGCGCGTTCCTCAATAATAGGTCGCCGGGTCTGGGCGGGAAGGCTATATTGAAGTCACGGTCACCGCGACAGAGGCGCGTCCTGGCGGCATTCGCGCGATCGAGTTACGCGGTTTCGAGGAGGAGTTTTCAGTGCAAGAGACGGGAATACGCAACGGTGCCTTCGGTGCCGACAAATTCGGCTTAAGGAATCTCAAACGGGTGCACTGGAACCTCGGAGCGCCGCAGCTTTACCATTACTCGCTTTCCGCAGGCGAAGCGGTTTTGTCCGCCGATGGCGCGCTCTGCGCCGACACCGGTGACTTCACCGGCCGCAGCCCCAAGGACAAGTTCACGGTTCGCGATGCCACCACCGACAAGAACATGTGGTGGGCCGGCAATCAGTCGATCACCTCGGAACAGTTCGAAGCGCTCTATGCCGATTTCCTCGAGCACGCCGAAGGCATGACGCTGTTCGCGCAGGATCTTTACGGCGGCGCCGATCCGAGCTTCCAGATCAAGACTCGGGTCTTCACCGAACTCGCCTGGCACTCGCTGTTCATCCGCACGCTGTTGATCCGCCCGGAGGTCTCCGCGCTCAGGGACTTCGTTCCCGAACTGACCATTATCGACATGCCGAGCTTCCGCGCCGATCCCAAACGTCACGGCGTGCGCTCGGAGAACGTGGTCGCGATCGATTTCGCCCGCAAGATCGTCTTGATCGGCGGATCTTATTATGCCGGCGAGATGAAGAAATCGGTCTTCACCACGCTGAACTATTATCTGCCCGAAAAGGGCGTGATGCCGATGCATTGCTCGGCCAATGTGGGACCCAAGGGCGATGCGGCGATCTTCTTCGGCCTGTCCGGAACCGGAAAGACCACGCTCTCGGCCGATCCCAAGCGCACGCTAATCGGCGATGACGAGCACGGCTGGGGCAGGGACGGCATCTTCAACTTCGAGGGCGGCTGCTACGCCAAATGCATCAAGCTGTCGCAGGAAGCCGAGCCTGAGATCTTTGCCGCCAGCAAGCGTTTCGGCGCGGTGTTGGAAAACGTGGTGCTCGACGAGGACACTCGCGTGCCGGATTTCGACGACGGCTCAAAAACCGAGAACACCCGTTCAGCCTATCCGCTCGATTTCATTCCCAATGCCTCGCGCACCGGCCGCACCGGTCAGCCGAAGAATGTGGTGATGCTGGCGGCCGATGCATTCGGCGTGCTGCCGCCGATCGCCAAACTGACGCCGGCGCAGGCGATGTATCACTTCCTGTCCGGCTACACCGCGAAGGTGGCGGGCACCGAGCGCGGCCTGGGCTCCGAGCCGCAGCCGGAATTCTCGACCTGCTTCGGCTCGCCGTTCCTGCCGCTCGACCCCTCGGTCTACGGCAACATGCTGCGCGAGCTGATCGCCCGGCACAACGTCGATTGCTGGCTGGTCAACACCGGCTGGACCGGCGGCAAATACGGCACCGGCAGCCGCATGCCAATCAAGGTCACGCGCGCATTGCTGACCGCCGCGCTGGACGGTTCGCTGCGCAACGTCGAATTCCGGACCGACAAGTATTTTGGTTTCGCGGTGCCGACCGCGTTGCCGGGCGTGCCGAGCGAAATCCTTGACCCGGTCAACACCTGGAAGGACAAGGCCGAGTTCGACAAGACCGCGCGTGCGCTGGTCGGCATGTTCCAGAAGAACTTCGCCAAGTTCGAAGCAAAGGTCGACGCCGACGTCCGCGCCGCCGCGCCGGACCTCAAGCTCGCCGCGGAGTGAGGGTCCCCGTCATTCCGGGGCGCGTTGAAAACGCGAACCCGGAATCTCGATCTAGTAACCTCTGGATTCCGGATCGCTCCGAAGACGGAGCGTCCGGAATGACCGAATAAAGCGGCGGCAGCGATGCCGCCCTTTTTTGTTGTGTGCAGCGCTACGCCTTGAAATACGCGATCTGCGTCGTGGTCGCGAGCAGGCGTCCGCTCGCTGACCAGAGCGCGCCGGTCTGGTCGCCGTAACTCTTGTGAAAGATATTGGCGTCGGCAACGGCAAGAACGCGGCTGATATCCTCCGCGGCCAGATCCGCGGCGTCGGCGTGAAAATAGGTCGTCAGCGACACCGTGCCGAACGGCACCAGCTCGCCGCGGGCGTGAAAGATGCGGCCGAAGAACGCGTCCGACATCGCCATCAGCGATAGCGCATCGATCGTGCGGGGCACGCGGTCGCCGATCCAGCATTTGGAGAAGGCGCTTCCCGGCGCGTCGTTTTTCGTGGCCCCGAAATCCGGATCGCCCTCGACGAAGCGAAACTCATACTGGTTGGCCCAGGAGGCTTTTATTCGCGGAAAGGGCCGGATTTGCTCGAACGGCTTGGCCGGTGGAAATTCCGCCTGCTGGCGCGACCATGAGGAGCGGCGCTCGGCGAACACGGCGGTCGCAAGCGCGCCAACCTCCGCGCCGCCTTGCGTCAGCTCGACACACCAGTGCTGCGTCGAGCGGTTGGCCTTGACCAGGCGGACATCGAGATCGAACGCCCCTTGTGCGATCGGCGCACAAAAATTGATGGTCAGCGACAGCGGATCGCCGGATCGTTCGGGGTGATCGAGCAGCGCCCGCAGGATCGTGGCCGCGGTTGCGCCGCCGAACGGGCCGATGAAGGCCCAGTAGTCGTCGCTGGTCCGTCCCTGCCAGCGGCTGTCGCCGGCGGTGACGCGCGTGGCATCATCGAAGAGGTGCGGAGGCTTTGTCAGCATGATGCGCAGTATCGCGACAATTCCGCCGAATTCAATGACCTGAGACGTAAGCGGCCGGCGAAGACGGGGCGCGTCGGATCAACCGATCGCCCCGCGTTGCGTGCCGGGCTCCTGCGCCGCCTGTGGCAAGGTTCCGTGCACCGGCACGTTCCAGATTTCCTGCGCATATTCGCGGATGGTTCGGTCGGATGAAAACCACGGCATCCGCGCGACGTTGAGGATGGAGGCCCGCGTCCATGCCGGGACCACCTGCCAGCGTGCGTCGATGCCGCGCTGCGCCTCGTAATAGGAATCAAAATCAGCGCTCACCATGTAGTGGTCGAGATGACGCAGCGCGTACGCGACCGATTCGAACCGGCTTGCGTCGCCGGGCGAGAATTCGCCGCTGCCGATCGCGTTGATCGCGCGCGACAGGCCGGGCGACCGCCGGATCACGTCGGCGGCATCCAGCCCCTGCTTGCGACGTACCACCACGTCCATCGCCTCCATACCGAAGATCGCGATGTTTTCCGCGCCCACATGGTCGCGGATTTCGATATTGGCGCCGTCGAGCGTGCCGATGGTCAGTGCGCCGTTCAGCGCGAGCTTCATGTTGCCGGTGCCGGAGGCCTCCATGCCCGCGGTCGAAATCTGCTCGGAAAGATCGGCGGCGGGAATGATCACTTCCGCAAGGCTGACATTGTAATCGGCGAGGAACGCGACCTTCAGGCGTCCGGCGATCACGGGGTCGTTGTTGACGACCTCGGCGACGTCGTTGATCAGTTTGATGATCAGCTTGGCGTAGCGATAGCTCGCCGCCGCCTTGCCGGCGAAGATCTTGACGCGCGGCACCCAGTTGGCTTGCGGGTCGTCCTTGATCGCGTGATAAAGCGCGATGGCTTCCAGGATGTTGAGCAGCTGCCGCTTGTATTCGTGGATGCGCTTGATCTGGACGTCGAACAGCGCGGCTGGGTCGACCTTGATGCCGAGGCGCTCGCCGATCAGCCGCGCCAGCGCCACCTTGTTGTGGTGCTTGACGTTGCGGAACTGCTCCTGGAACGCATTGTCGCTGGCGCGGGCCTCGAGATGCGAAAGCTGCGTGGGATCGTCCAGCACGGCTTCGCCGCAGGCCTCGCGCAACAGGTCGGTCAATTTCGGATTGGCCAGCATCAGCCAGCGGCGGAAGGTGATGCCGTTGGTCTTGTTGGTGATGCGGCCGGGATAAAGATGGTTGAGATCGTGGAACACGGTCTCCTTCATCAGATCGGAATGCATCGCCGAGACGCCGTTGATGCGGTGCGATCCGACGAACGCCAATTGCCCCATCCGCACCCTGCGGCCGGACTTCTCGTCGATCAGCGAGACCGAGGCGCGGAAATCGACGTCGCCGGGACAGCGCGCCTCCGCGAGTGCGAGATGCCCGACATTGATGCGGTAAATGATCTCCAGATGGCGTGGCAGCAGTCGTTGGAACAGCTCGACCGGCCAGGTCTCGAGCGCTTCCGGCAGCAGCGTGTGGTTGGTGTAGGACAGGGTCGCGACCGTGATCTTCCACGCATGGTCCCAGCGGATGTTGTGAAGATCGACCAGAATGCGCATCAACTCGGTGACGGCGAGACTGGGGTGGGTGTCGTTGAGCTGCACCGCGGCCTTTTGGGCGAGGTTGCGTATTTGCCCATCCGCCGCCAGGTGACGCCTGACCAGATCCTGCAGCGAGGCAGAGACAAAGAAATATTCCTGGCGCAGCCGCAGCTCGCGCCCGGCCGGGCTCTCGTCGTTCGGATAGAGGAACTTGCAGATCGATTCGGCGCGCGCTTCCTCGGCGCTAGCGCCGAGATAGTCGCCGGTGTTGAAGACGTCGAGCTTCAGGGGGTCGGGCGAGCGCGCCGACCACAGCCGCAGCGCGTTGACATGCTGGCCGCGCCAGCCGACGATCGGGGTGTCGTAGGCGACCGCCTGCACGGTCTCGGCCGGATGCCAGATCGCGCGGTCGCGTCCCTTCGCCTCGACGTGTTCGACACCGCCGCCGAAATGCACGTGATAGACCACTTCCGGCCGCTGGAATTCCCAGGGGTTGCCGAAGCTCAGCCATTCGTCGGGATATTCCTGCTGCCAGCCATTGTTGATGATCTGGCGGAACAGGCCGAAATCATAGCGGATGCCGTAGCCGATCGCGGGGATCGCCAGTGTCGCCATGCTTTCCATGAAGCACGCAGCTAACCGTCCGAGACCGCCATTGCCGAGCGCCGCGTCCGGCTCGCATTTACGCAAGTCCGGCAAGCCCACGCCGAGATCGCCGAGCGCGGTCTCGAACACCGGCAGCAGCCCCATATTGTTCAGCGCGTCGGTGAACAGGCGGCCGATCAGAAATTCGAGTGAGAGGTAATAGACCCGCTTGCGGCCGGCGTCGTAGCTCTGCTTTTCCGCCGTCAGCCAGCGATGCACGATGCGGTCGCGCAGCGCCAGCGCGGCGGCCTTGTACCAGTCGTGCCTGGTCGCCATGCCGGCGTCCTTGCCGATGGCAAGCCGGAGCTTGGCGAGAATAGCACTCTTGATCTCGGCCAGCGCCAGCTCATCGACGGGCTGACCCGGCGCCGGAAAATTCACGGGGAATGATGGGTCTGGCAAAATCTCTGATCCTGCAACTGGGTTACAAGGAATGATACGCGCCTTGCGTCCCGATCGAAACCCAGCGGGTGGGCCTCGATTGTGCAACGCATGCATGGTTTTTATGCAAGGACCGGGCCGAGCCTTGAACCCGGCGCGGATTTTCGGGATCAGTCGTCCGTCACGTTTATCTCCTCATGACGTAGAATCTCGAAGAGTGCCTCAATGTCTTCTGGTGCGGTCGTGGCCGAGGGTAACAGCTCGTTGAGCTCGTCGAAGGTCACGAAGCCCCTCTGGCGACCTAACTCAATGACTTTCCGGATGATGTCACGCCTTAGCATTTCTCGCTCCCGCCAAAACAAGTCTCTACTAAGGGGAGGGGACTCGACCGGGCCGCGAACAAATTAAGAACACTTTAGCAAGTCTTTGATATATCATAGCGATTCGGCGCAGTGCCAACACAACATCTTGGGTCTATTCGAGACTTCGAGGACTACATGTCCACCATCGCCTTCAATCAATTCGCGCTCACCCGCATCGCCGACTTCGCTCGCTCGCTGTCGCGGCTGCACCGGGCCTCCCGCCGGCAAGCCGTCGACGACGACGCGATCGACCGGGAATTCAACGCCGCCTGCATGTCGGTGTGGGGCTACACGACAGACGATTTCAGCGACGAGCTGTTTTCCGACGCCGACCACGTCTTTCTCGATTCGCTCGACGAGGCGCATGCGCGCATCTTCGCAGCCGAGCATGGCTACGACCTCGTTGACGACGAGGGCATGCTGACGGACTGGTGGGGCTATTGCTGGATGATCCTCGCCGAAAAACGCGGCCTGCTGACGCCGGAAAACCGCGCGGCGGCGCGTGCGCAGATCGAGGAAAAATATCTGTCGGCGCCGAACGTCATCGGCGTCATCGTCGGGCGGTGAGGCGTTCGATCAATCCGTCATGGCGCGACCAATTCTTCCGGGATGGTGCGTTAGCACCAGACCT
>JBKQRS010000265.1:0-8352 GCA_052143915.1 Bradyrhizobium sp. | reverse complement strand
TCGGAACGCAGCTTCGCCGCCGTCTCGGTGTCGCTGCCGCAGGCAAAAGCGGTGGCCAAGCAGGCGGGCGGCAAGCTCAACGACATGGTGCTGGCGCTGTCGAGCGGCGTGCTGCGCCGCTATCTGCTGGAGCGCGGCGCGCTGCCATCGCGGTCACTGACCGCCGGCGTGCCGATCTCGCTGCGCGAGGAGGGCAACACCGAGGCCAACAACCAGGTGTTCGGCATGGTGTGCTCGCTCGCAACCCACATCGAGGATCCCGCGCAACGGCTCCAGGCCATCATCGCGGAATCGACGAAAGCCAAGGAGATGTCGCACCCGCTGCGGGCGCTGGTGCCGCAGATGTCCAACGTGTCGATGCTGGGCGCGCCGATCCTGGTCCAGGTGCTGGCGCTGCTCTACAGCCGATCCAACCTCTCCGACGTGCTGCCGCCGGCGGCCAACGTCACGATTTCGAACGTACCGGGCCCGCGGCAGACGCTCTACGCGGTCGGCGCCGAACTCCTCAACATCTTCCCGGTGTCGATCTCGACGCACGGTCTGGCGCTGAACATCACCGTTCAGAGCTACCGCGATCAACTGGATTTCGGCTTCATCGCCGGCGCCAACATCATTCCGCATGTCCAGGTTCTCTGCGACCTGCTGCCGGGCGAGTTCGCCGCACTTGAAGCCGCCTATGCGCCGCCAGAAGCTGATGTCAAAGGCGCAGCCGAGTAGGGACAAGAGCGATGATAGAAATGCCGCCGCTGCAGTTTGCCCAGACCAACGGGATCCGCATGGGCTACTATGAAGCGGGCCCCAAGACCGACAAGCCGCCACTCATTCTCTGCCATGGCTGGCCGGAGATCGCGTTCTCCTGGCGTCACCAGATCAAGGCGCTGAGCGAGGCCGGCATCCGCGTGATCGCGCCGGACCAGCGCGGCTATGGCTCAACCGACCGGCCGGAGCCGGTGGAAGATTACGACATCGAGCATTTGACCAGCGATCTCGTCGGCCTGCTCGATCACCTCAAGATCGACAAAGCCATCTTCGTCGGTCATGACTGGGGCGGATTCATCGTCTGGCAGATGCCGCTTCGACATATCGATCGCGTCGCCGGCGTCGTCGGCGTCAACACGCCGCACACCAATCGCGCGTGGGCCGATCCGATCGAACTATTACGCGCACGCTTCGGCGACCAGATGTACATCGTGCAGTTCCAGGACCCCGCGCGCGAACCAGACAGGATATTCGGCAGCCGCGTCGAGCAGACCTTCGATGCCTTCATGCGCAAGCCGGTGCCACGGCCCGACACCGCGCCGGCGGAGCATGTGATTGCCGGCGTCGGCGCGTCACCGCGACTTAATCTGGCGTTTCCGCAGATGATTGCCGGTTACGACGCCAAGCACGATCCGCGGACGCCGATCCTGTCGCCGGAAGAAAAGGAGGTCTTCGTCGATACCTTCACGAAGTCAGGTTTCACCGGCGGCATCAACTGGTACCGCAACATGTCGCGCAACTGGCAGCGTTCGGCCGGCCTCGATCATACCGTGCGGGTGCCGTCGCTGATGATCATGGCCGAGAACGATCAGGTGCTGCCGCCGTCGTCAGCCGATGGCATGGAGAAGCTCATTCCTGATCTTGAGAAATATCTGGTCCGCGGCAGTGGCCATTGGACGCAGCAGGAAAAGCCGGAGGAGGTCAGCGCCAAGCTGATCGAATGGCGAAGGAAGCGGTTTGGGTGAGTGAATGTCACCGTCGTTGGGCGCGAGGCGAAGCATTTAGGCTTCGTCATTCCGGGTTCGATGCGCCGCATCGCCCCGGAATGACAGATCAGAGCGCTTCGGTCGCAATGACGTTTGAATCGGCTGGGGGAAAACTACCGCAATGGCGTCCACGAATAGACTGAGCCCGATTCCGCATCCGCCGACCAGGCCGGTGGTCGGCAATATGCTCTCGCTCGATTCAACCGCGCCGGTGCAAAACCTTGCGCGGCTGGCCAGGGAACTGGGGCCGATCTTCTGGCTCGACATGATGGGCGCGCCGCTGGTCATCGTCTCCGGCCATGACCTCGTCAACGAACTCAGCGACGAGAAGCGTTTCGACAAGGCGGTGCGCGGGCCGTTGCGCCGGGTGCGCGCAATCGGCGGCGACGGCCTGTTCACCGCCGACACGACCGAGCCGAACTGGAGCAAGGCGCACAACATTCTGCTGCAGCCGTTCGGCAATCGCGCCATGCAATCCTATCACCCAAGCATGGTCGATATCGCTGAGCAGCTCGTGAAGAAGTGGGAACGGCTGAACGCCGACGAGGAGATCGACGTGGTTCACGACATGACCGCGCTGACCCTCGATACCATCGGATTGTGCGGCTTCGACTACCGTTTCAATTCGTTCTATCGGCGCGACTATCACCCCTTTGTGGCGTCGCTGGTGCGTTCGCTCGAGACCATCATGATGATCCGCGGCCTGCCGCTGGAAAATCTGTGGATGCAGAAGCGGCGGCGCGATCTCGCCGGCGACGTCGCCTTCATGAACAGGATGGTCGACGAGATCGTTGCCGAGCGGCGCAAGAACGCGGCGGCCACCGAAGACAAGAAGGATATGCTCGCCGCCATGATGAGCGGCGTCGACCGCTCAACCGGCGAGCATCTCGACGACGTCAACATCCGCTACCAGATCAACACCTTCCTGATCGCCGGGCACGAAACCACCAGCGGACTGTTGTCGTGTACGCTCTATGCGCTGTTGAAGCATCCCGAGGTCCTGAAGAAGGCCTATGAGGAAGTCGACCGGGTGCTCGGGCCTGATATCGGCGCCAAGCCGACCTATCAGCAGGTGACGCAACTCAGCTACATCACGCAAGTCTTGAAGGAAGCCCTGCGACTATGGCCGCCCGCGCCGGCCTACGGCATCACACCGTTGGCCGATGAGACCATCGGCGGCAAGTACAAGCTCAAGAAGAACACGTTTGTCACGGTGCTGGTATTGGCGCTGCATCGCGACCCCAGCGTTTGGGGACCGAACCCCGACGCGTTCGATCCCGAGAATTTTTCCCGCGAGGCGGAGGCGGCGCGTTCCGCCAATGCCTGGAAGCCGTTCGGCAACGGCCAGCGCGCCTGCATCGGCCGCGGCTTCGCGATGCATGAGGCGGCGCTGGCGGTCGGCATGATCCTGCAGCGCTTCAAGCTGATCGACGTCAACCGTTACCATATGCACCTGAAGGAGACGCTGACGATCAAGCCCGAGGGCTTCAAGATCAAGGTGCGGCCGCGGCCCGATAGGGAGCGCGGTGCGCATGCCGGCGCGGCCACGACGGCGGCGGCGGTATCGAGTGCCGTGGCAGCGCCGCGGGCGCGGACCCGTCCCGGGCACAATACGCCGCTGCTGGTGCTGTACGGATCCAATCTCGGCACCGCCGAGGAACTTGCCACCCGCGTGGCTGATTTGGCCGAGGTGAACGGCTTTGCGACCAGACTGGCGCCGCTCGACGACTATGTGGGCAAGCTGCCGGAGCAGGGCGGCGTCTTGATCTTCTGCGCGTCGTATAATGGTGCGCCGCCCGACAATGCCACGCAATTCGTCAAATGGCTCGGCGGCGACTTGCCGAAGGATTCGTTCGCCAAGGTGCGCTACGCGGTGTTCGGCTGCGGCAACAGCGACTGGGCCGCGACCTATCAGTCGATTCCGCGGCTGATCGACGAGCAGTTGGCCGCGCATGGCGGCCGCAGCGTGTATATGCGCGGCGAGGGCGATGCGCGCAGCGACCTCGATGGCGAATTCGAGAGCTGGTTCGCCAGGCTCGCGCCGCTGGCGACCAGGGAATTCGGCATCGAATCGAATTTCAGCCGCAGCGCCGAGGACGAGCCGCTCTACAAGATCGAGCCGGTGGCGCCGTCGGCGGTCAACGCGGTCGCAGCTCTCGGCGGCGCCTCGCCGATGAAGGTCCTGGCCAATACCGAGCTGCAAAACAGGCAAGGCGCCGACGCGTCGGAACGGTCGACCCGGCACATCGAGGTGCAATTGCCGCCTGACATCACTTATCGGGTCGGCGATCACCTCAGCGTGGTGCCGCGCAACGATCCGGCGCTGGTGGATTCCGTCGCGCGCCGTTTCGGATTTCTTCCCTCCGATCAGATCCGTTTGCAGGTCGCCGAAGGCCGTCGCGCACAACTGCCGGTCGGTGAGGCTGTATCGGTCGGGCGGTTATTGACCGATTTTGTCGAATTGCAGCAGGTCGCGACCCGCAAGCAGATCCAGATCATGTCGGAGAACACCCACTGTCCGGTGACGAAGCCCAAACTTCTCGCCTATGTCGGCGATGATGCCGCGTCCACTGAGCGCTATCGCGCGGAAATTCTGGCAAGGCGCCAATCGGTATTCGATCTCCTGGAGGAATATCCGGCCTGCGAATTGCCGTTCCACGCCTATCTCGAAATGCTGTCGCTGCTGGCGCCGCGCTATTACTCGATCTCCTCCTCGCCCTCGGTCGATCCCTCATGCTGCAGCGTCACCGTCGGCGTGGTCGAGGGGCCCGCGAGTTCCGGCCGCGGCATCTATAAGGGCGTCTGCTCGAACTACCTTGCCGGCCGTCGCGACGGCGAGACCATTTATGCGACGGTGCGCGAAACCAAGGCCGGCTTCCGGCTGCCCGACGATCCCGCCGTGCCGATCATCATGGTCGGCCCCGGCACGGGGCTGGCGCCGTTCCGCGGCTTTCTGCAGGAGCGCGCCGCGTTGAAAGCCAAGGGTGCAACACTTGGTTCCGCGATGCTGTTTTTCGGCTGCCGGCATCCGGACAAGGATTATCTCTACGCGGACGAGCTGAAAGCCTATGCAGCGGGCGGCATCACCGAACTTTACACAGCGTTCTCACGCGCTGGGGGTCCGAAAACCTATGTGCAGGACCTGGTCGCGGCGGAGGAGGATCGTGTCTGGACCCTGATCGAACAGGGCGCGATCATCTATGTCTGCGGCGACGGCGGCAAGATGGAGCCGGACGTCAAGGCGGCGTTGGTCGCCATCTGCCGTGAGCGCAGCGGCGCGGATGCCGACGCAGCGCGGCGCTGGATCGACGATCTCGGCGCCAGGAACCGCTACGTGCTCGACGTCTGGGCGGGCGGGTGAGGGCGCTTCGTTTTTCGCCCATGCACCTGCCGACGTCATCCCCGGATGAGCGCAATTGCGCTCACTCGGGAGGTGCGCGCTCTTGCGCGCCTCGAAGGATGGGCAGCGTGCACCCTCTTCAATCATCCTTCGAGGCTCGCCGAAGAGGCTCGCACCTCAGGATGACGCTTCGCGCGTTACCTTTGCGGCAGCCGCTCGAAGCTCGGAATTCCTTCCGGGATGGCGTGGAAGGCCTGCTTGTCGACGGTGTAGATCGCCATCTGCGCGCTGCCGAACAGAGCGGGATCGTCGAGCGTGCCGACCTTCAGGATCACGGCGTTCAATCCCGGCCGCCGCGTGATCAGATGGGTGCCGCATTCGGCGCAGAATTCGCGCGTCACCGCGCCTTCAAGGTCGCTGCGGGTAAATTGCTTGGGCGTTCCCCTTGTGAAGCTGAAGCCGCCGACCGGCATCAGCATGAACATGTTGGGCGAGCCGCCCGAGATATATTGGCATTCGCGGCAATGGCATTGCGCTTTCAACATCGGCTCGCCTTCGGCGGCATAGCGCACGCTGCCGCAATAGCACCCGCCTTCCAGTTTCATGACAGTCTCCCTTGTTGTGTCAATGCATCGTTTTCGCAGACGCCGCGTGGGCGTGCTGGTCAATGGCGTCGATGATCTGCGGCCACATCGGGATCGGCAGAGCGTGGCCCATGCCTTCGATCATGACGAGTTTGGCGCCGGGGATCGAGGCCGCGGTGTCCTTGCCGCCTTCGGGGCGCACCAGCGGATCGACGGTGCCGTGGATCACCAGCGTCGGCGCCTTGACTGCGTGCAGCCGTTCCTTGCGGCTGCCCGAGGCGAGGATGGCGCGCAGCTGTCGTCCGGCGCCGGCGGGGTTGAGGCCGCGCTCAAAGGTGCGTTCGGCGCGCGCGCGGTCAAGCGCTTCGTCTTCCGGGAAGCTGCCGACGCGCAGAACCTTCCAGGTTTTGGCGAAGCGCTCGAGAAACTCGTCCCGCGTGGTGGGCGGCGGCGCCATCAGGATGGCCATGGCTTCGCGCGTCGCCGGCGGCACCTTCGGATTGCCGGTTGTCGACATGATGGAAGTGAGCGAGCGCACCCGCTGCGCAAACAGAATCGCGATTTCCTGGGCGATCATGCCGCCCATCGAGGCACCGACCAGATGCGCCGATTTGATGCCGAGCGCATCCATCAGGCCGATCGTATCCTCCGCCATGTCGCGCAGTCTGTAGGGCGCCTGGACCGGGATCTTCAGGAATCGCAGTTTCAGCAGCTCCATCGCCGTCAGACGCTTGCCGCCGGAAAGCTTGCCGGACTTGCCGATGTCGCGATTGTCGAAGCGGATCACGCGAAAGCCGCGCGCCGCGAGCAGCCGGCACAGATCATCGTCCCACTGGATCATCTGCGCGCCGAGCCCCATGATCATGATCATGGGCTCGGCGGCGGGATCGCCGAAGATTTCGTAACAGAGGTCGATACCGTTGGCGCGGACGATCTGCGGCGGTTGATGGGCTGACGGGTTCACCTTGGCGTTCCCTCTCGAAGGCTTTGGGGTGACGTCTCTATGACATGGTTTTTCACGCCGCAGAAGACTCCCCTGACCGGCAAATCGACATCGCCAGGTTGACCGGCCCGGCGCAACGGTGTGGTATGATTGAAATGGCCGAGGCTGGCGAGATTATTCCGCGAGAGCGGAATCTGGCTTCTCGGCCGTGATACGCGCAAGACAATCTCGCGATCAAGACAATCTCGCGATCATGCTGGAGGACGCCAATGGCAGACAAGAGCAACGATCCGGTCGCGCTGTGGCAAAATATGATCGGCGAGATGGAGAAACGATTCAACGCCTTCGCCAATCAGGCGATGGCGTCGCCGGAATTTTCCAAGGTCGTCAATCAGGTGGGCGGGGTCACGGCGGGCGCGCAAAAGCAGCTTGGCGACCTCATGGAGAAATATCTCCTCAACATGAACCTGCCGAGCCGGGCGCAGATGGTCAGTATGGCCGAGCGGCTGGCCTCGATTGAAGGGCAGCTGAACGAGATCAAGGCGCTTCTGCACCAGATGCATGGCAATACCGCCGCGCCTGGCAGCGGAATTCCGGCTGCGCCGCGGCCGCCGCGCACCAAGCGCCCGCCGCCCCCGAGCGGGGAACAAAAATGAACGTCAGCGCCGGCCTGAGTCCCCCGGGCTTCGACCTGGCCGACATCCCGGCGCGGATCGAGTCCGAGGTCCAGCGCGCGATCCAGCGCAGCATCAAGGGCGTCGAATATATCTCGACATCGGGGCCGTCGCTCGGCTCGACTCCGAAGGACATTTTGAGTGTCCGCGGCACGATGAATCTCTATCACTACCGGCCGGTCGCGGACGAGATCTACCGCGTGCCGATCCTGATCGTGATGGCCACCACCAACCGCGGCTACATCCTCGACATGGTGCCGGGCCAGAGCTTCATCGAGTTTCTCCTGAAGCGCGGCTACGACGTCTACATGCTGGACTGGAGCGCGCCGAAGCCGGAAGAGAAACGCCTGACGATGGAGGACTACGTCCTCGATTTCATTCCCGATTGCGTGCGCCAGGTGCAGCGCGATTCGGGCGAGACCGACGTCACCGTGATCGGCTACTGCTTCGGCGGCGTGCTGTCGCTGCTCTACGGCTCGATCTTCGCCGACGGGCCCATGAAGAACCTGATCTGCTTCACCACCCCGGTCGATTTCCGCGAGATGAAGCTGTTCCAGAACTTTTCCGACAGACGGTATTTCGACGTCGATCACCTGGTCGACAGCATCGGTAACGTGCCGCCCGAAATGATCCTGTCATCGTTCGAGATGCTGCGGCCGGCGTCGCGCGCCGCGAGCCAGGTGCAGCTTTGGGAAAACATCTGGAACGACGAGTTCGTGAAATCATACCGGATGTTCGATCGCTGGGCGACCGACACGCTGCCGCTGGCCGGCGAATATTTCCGCACCATCACCAAGGACCTGATGTGGGACAACAAGCTCTTCAACGACACCATGTCGGTCGGCGGGCGGAAGGCGGAGATCTCCAGGATCAAGGTTCCGGTCCTGCACGCGGTCGCCGAGCACGACCACATCGTTCCGTATGACGCCGCCAAGCCGCTGATTGCGAAGATCGGCTCGACCGACAAGCAAGAAGTGATCCTCAAGGGCGGCCACGTCAGCCTCGTCGCCGGCGCCAACGCCATCAGGCGGCTCTGGCCCAAACTCGATTCATGGCTATGCGAGAG
>JBKQRS010000264.1:0-16767 GCA_052143915.1 Bradyrhizobium sp. | reverse complement strand
GCTTCGCTGCGCTCGCAATGACGAATACTGAAATCGAAGCCGTTCCGCCAAGCGCGAGTGCCCTGCCCAGATTGAACCGGGGCATCCATCGAAGAACCCCCTTGCGAAAATCGCTTGCACGTTGGTCGGCGATGTGACCGTAATTTCGTGGCTGTCACACGCCGGTCGGTCCTGCATTTGCGAGAGGGTGCGATGATTTTCAGACGTCTCATTCGGGCGGCCACCACGGCGCTGATCCTGACAGCCGCTGCGCCCGGGTCGGCGCAGCAAGTGCTCAAGGTAGGCTCGACCCCGACCGGCGTGCCCTTCACCTTCCTCGATACCAAGACCAACAGCATTCAGGGCGTGATGGTCGATCTCATCACCGCGATCGGCAAGGATGCCGGCTTCGAGGTCCAGGTCGAGCCGATGCAGTTCTCGACGCTGATCGCCTCGCTGACGTCGAACAAGATCGACATCATATCGGCGGCGATGTTTGCGACCGCGGCGCGCAAGGAAGTCATCGACTTCTCGGATCCCGTCTACACCTATGGCGAGGGTCTCCTGGTCTCAAAGACCGACACCAAGACCTATGCCACGCAGGAAGATCTGAAGGGCGAAGTGGTGGGGGCCCAGGTCGGCACCGCCTTTGTCGACGCGCTGAAGAAGACGGGATTGTTCAGCGAGGTCAAGGCCTATGACACCATTCCGGACATCCTGCGCGACGTCAATACGGGCCGCCTCAAGGCCGGGTTCGCCGACTATCCGATCCTCGCCTACAACCTCAAGCAGGGCGGCTTTCCGGAAGTGAGGCTGGTGGAATCCTACAAGCCCGCCACCGTGGGCACCGTCGCGATCGGGATCCGCAAGGGCGACCAGGATCTCCTGAAAAAGGTCAACACCTCGCTCGCCAGGCTCAGGGCGAACGGCACCGTCGACAAGATTCTCGACAAATGGGGACTCAAGGCAAAGGGCGCCTGAGGGTGCAACGCGCGATTTGAATCGATGGAAAAATTCCTGCGTGACGCCACCGAGTTCTTGCCGATCCTGCTGCAGGGCGTATGGCTGACGATCCTCGTCACCCTGGGTTCGCTGATCCTGTCGACCATTCTCGGGCTGCTGTGGGCGCTGATGCGGGTCTCCGGCGTGCGCGTCCTGACCGGACTGAGCGCGGGCCTCATCAACGTGATCCGCGGCATCCCGATCATCGTGCTGCTGTTCTACCTCTATTTTGTGATGCCCGACTTCGGCATCGCGCTGACCGCACTGCAGGCGGCCATCCTCGGGCTCGGGATCGCCTATTCGGCGTATCAGGCGGAGAATTTCCGCGCCGGTATCGAGGCAATCGACAAGGGACAGATCGAGGCGGCGCAGACCATCGGCATGGGCTGGTGGTTGACCATGCGCCGCGTGGTGTTGCCGCAGGCGGTGCGCATCGTGCTGCCGCCCTACGGCAATATCATGATCATGCTGCTGAAGGATTCTTCGCAGGCCTCGACCATTACGGTCGCCGAGCTGGCGCTGCAGGGCAAGCTGATCGCGTCCTCGACCTTCAAGAACACCAGTGTGTTCACGCTCGTCGCCCTGATGTATCTCACCATGAGCATCCCGCTCATCCTGCTGGTTCGGCATTTCGAGAAAAAGGCGAACCATCGATGATCGAGCTCCGCGACGTGCACAAGAGCTTCGGTCCGCTCGAAGTGCTCAAGGGCATCACCGCCTCGGTCGAAAAAAGCGAGGTGGTCTGCATCATCGGTCCTTCCGGCTCGGGCAAATCGACCATCCTGCGGTGTATCAACGGCCTCGAAAGCTACGATACCGGCGACATCCGGGTGGAGGGCGCGCGGGTCGAGCGCGATGCGCCGTCGATCGTGGCGATCAGGACCCAGGTATCGATGGTGTTCCAGCGCTTCAACCTGTTTCCACACCGTACCGCCATCGAGAACGTGGCCGAAGGACCGATCTATGTGAAGCGCGAACCGCGCGCCGAGGCGATCGAGCGCGGCCGTGCCCTGCTGGCGCGGGTCGGTCTTTCCGAAAAAGCCGATGCCTATCCGGCGCAGCTTTCGGGCGGCCAGCAGCAGCGTGTCGCCATCGCGCGTGCGCTCGCGATGCAACCCAAGGCGATCCTGTTCGACGAGCCGACCTCCGCGCTCGACCCCGAACTCGTCGGCGACGTGCTCGGCGTGATGCGCAAGCTTGCCTATGACGGCATGACGATGGTCGTGGTCACGCATGAAATGGGATTTGCCAGGGACGTCGCCGATCGCGTGCTGTTCATCGATGGCGGCGTCATTGTGGAGCAGGGGGCCGCGAAATCCCTGCTCAACCAGCCGCAGCACCCGCGGACCCAGGATTTCCTGCGCCGCGTGCTGCATCCCTTGTGACGCGAACTTGCCGGATCGTATCGCAGTGAACCACACCTCGCTTGCCTTGCCGCCCAGTCTCTACGCCGACAGCGCTGTTTCGCCGGCACCCACGCCTCCGCTGGACGTCGACAAGAACGTGTCGGTCGCGATCATCGGCGCCGGCTTTGCCGGGCTTTCGACGGCGCTGCATCTTGCCGAGCAGGGCACCGACGCGATCGTGCTCGAAGCCCAGGAGCCGGGTTGGGGGGCGTCGGGCAGCAACGGCGGCCAGCTCAATCCGGGATTGAAGCTCGATCCGGACACGATCGAGGCGACGTTCGGCCCCGACCTCGGCCGGCGCATGATCGCATTTGCCTACAACACACCGGTGTTCACGCTGGATCTTATCCGCCGTCTCGGGATCGCCTGTGAAGCGCGGCAGAACGGCACGCTGCGTGCCGCCTACCATGCGGCGAGTGCCGCCGCCGTCGAGACCACCGCGGCGCAGTGCATGCGGCGCGGCATGCCCGTCACCCTGCTCAAGCGGGACGCCTTGCGCGAGGCGACCGGAACGGATCGATATCTGCTCGCGATGCGCGATGAGCGCGGTGGCGACGTGCACCCGCTCAGCTATGCGCGCGGTCTGGCGCGCGCGGTGCTCGCTGCCGGCGCAGCAATCCACGGCCAGACGCCGGCGACCTCGCTGCGGCGCGAAGGCGGACGTTGGCGTATCGACACCCCGCGCGCCACTGTGCGGGCCGAGAAGCTCCTGATCGCGACCAACGGTTTCACCGATGATCTCTGGCCCGGCCTGCGCCGCACCATCGTGCCGGTGTTCAGCTCCATCGCCGCAACCGGGCCTTTGCCCGATGACATTGCGCGACAGATCATGCCGACGCGGTCTGTGCTGTACGAAAGCGGCCACATCACCGTCTACTACCGCATCGATGCGTCGAACCGCCTGTTGATGGGAGGGCGCGGTCCGATGCATTGGATCAGCGATCCGTCCGCGGTCGCTTATCTCATGCGCTACGCCGTCCGGCTATGGCCGATGCTGAGGGGCGTCCGCTGGACCCATGGCTGGAACAGCCGCCTTGCCATGACCGCTGATCACTACCCGCATGTGCACGAGCCGGAGCCCGGCGCGCTGGTCTATCTCGGGTGCAACGGCCGTGGTGTGGCGCTCGCGACCGCGATGGGACAGCAATTGGCAAAGCGATTGATCGGAGGCGAGACGGCCGAGATCGACATGCCCATCACAAACCTGAGACCAATTCGCTTCCACGCATTATGGCCCGTGGCCGTGAGGAGCGTCGTGCTCTACGGCCGAATTCGTGATCGCCTCGAGCTATGATGTTGTCCTTGCCGTCGCTTGCCGACAAGGACCTGGGTTGCGTGCCGAGCCGATTGACTCCGGATGAATCGAAATTCAAATAGTCGGATCAACGCCGGAACGGACTCCCGCTGCGCATGTGCCTGTGGCTTGCTCCGTTTTTGGTCAGTGCAGCGTAAAATGAAAGCAGCCGGAAAGCCCAACCATGCGCATCATCAAGGTCGCCGCCGCTCAGATGGGCCCGATTCAGCGGTCCGATAGTCGGGACGCCGTCATCCCGCGCATGCTCGCCTTGATGGAGGAGGCCAAGGGGCGCGGGGCAGATCTGATCGTCTATCCGGAGTTGGCGCTCACCACTTTTTTTCCGCGCTGGTACATGGGGGATCAGGCCGAGGTCGACACCTGGTTCGAGCGCGAGATGCCGAACGCGACGACGATGCCGCTGTTCAAGCGCGCTGCGGAGTATCAGATGGCGATGAGCTTCGGCTATGCCGAGCTGACGCCGGACGGGCATCATTTCAACACCTGCATCCTGACCGACAAATCGGCAAAGATTGTCGGCAAGTATCGCAAGGTCCATCTGCCGGGCCATTCGGAATTCGATACCGAGCGCGCCTTCCAGCATCTCGAAAAGCGCTATTTCGAGCCAGGCGATACCGGTTTCGAGGTGTGGCGCACGATGGGCGGCATCTTCGGCATGGCGATCTGCAACGACCGGCGCTGGCCGGAGACCTATCGCGTGATGGGCCTGCAAGGCGTGGAGATGATCCTGCTCGGTTACAACACGCCCTCGGTCAATTCCCAGAAAAGCGAGGAGGGGCCTGAGAAGCGGCTGTTCCACAATCGCCTGTCCGTGCAGTCCGGCGCTTATCAGAACGCGACATGGGTCGTGGCCGTCGCCAAGGCCGGCGTCGAGGACGGCTTCCCGCTCATCGGCGGCAGCCTGATCGTCGATCCCAACGGCGAGATTGTCGCAGAGGCCACGACCGAAGGCGATGAACTCCTGGTCCATCCCTGCGATCTCGACGCAACCACCTTCGGCAAAAAGACCATCTTCGACTTCGCCCGTCACCGTCGCATCGAGCATTACGGGCTGATTACCAGCCGCGTCGGCGCGGTCCCGCCACCGGAAACGTGAGATTCAACGCCCCTTCTAAGGGCTTCAATAGGCGCCTCAGCCGATGTCTGGATTCCTGCTCCGCGATCTCAGCCCGCACGACCGGTATAAACTGCTCTGCGGGGTCGTCGTGCCGCGTCCGATAGCCCTGGTGACGACGCTCGACGCCGATGGTGCCATCAACGCCGCCCCATTCAGCTTCTTCAATGTCTTTTCCGAAGATCCACCGCTGGTCGTGCTCGGGCTCCAGCACAAGGCCGACCGCACCCCGAAGGACACCACGCGCAACATTCATCGCGATGGCGAGTTCGTCATCCATATGGTGGATGAGGCGCTGGCGTCAGCCATGAATGATTGCGCGGTCGACTTCCCCTCCGGCGAAAGCGAGGTGGCCGCGACGGGGCTTGCGACCTTGCCGTCGGTGGATGTCAGGGTTCCGCGCCTCGCCGCGGCGCCGTTCGCGCTCGAATGCAAGCGGAGTGTCTCGTTGGCTTTCGGGCCTCAGCGCGAACTACTGGTCGGCGAAGTGCTGCGGGTGCATGCCCGCGCGGGTCTGGTCGATGAGGCCAATATGTATGTCGATCTCGCGGCCTATCGGCCGATCGGTCGCCTGTTCGGCAATCTCTACAGCTATCAGCGCGAGTCGTTCGCGATGGATCGCGAGAGCCATTCGCAATGGACCGCGCGCGTACGCGCCGGCAACGGAGCGGACAAACCGCTCAAGGAGAGCTAGTGCCGCGAAAACAGAACCGCGCCCAGCGCCATGGTCGCGGCGGCCTGTGTGGGGTCGATCACGGGAATGCCGAGCGCGTCTTCCAGCTGACTTCGCAGGCGGGCCATGCCGGCACAACCCATGACAATCGCACCGGCGCCATCTTCGTCCTTCAGGGCGCGACCGACCTCGATCATTTTGGCCAGCGTTCCCGTGCCCAACGCCGTTTCCGCCACACTCATGTTAAGCGGCCGCTCGCCGGCCAGCCGGTCCATCAGTCCCATCTGGCGCAGATAACGGACATGCCGGCGTATCGAGCGCTGGGCGATGGCGATGACGCCGAAGGTTTCTGCGCGCGTCAGCGCCGTCAGCACGCCGCATTCGGCGATGCCGAACACGGGCCGATCGCTTCCTTCCCGGCAGACATGCAGACCCGGATCGCTGTAACAGGCGATCACGAAGGCTGCTGCGCTGTTGTCGCTCTCGATCAGCCGGCGCAGCGGCATCGCCACGCCGTCGACGTCGGCCTGGCTCTCGATCCCGTAGGGTCCCTCGGCCAGCGTCGCGCAGACGATCTCCGGCCCGTCCACGAAATCGAGCGGCTTCAGGGCCTCTTCAAGTCCCTTGGTGACGGTGACGTTGGAATTTGGATTGATCACGAGGATGCGCGGGCGCGACATGGTCTCTTCCTTGCAGCTAGCGTAGCTTGCACGAGGCGTAGCTTGCATGAAGCGTAGCTCGCAAAACCAGGATGGCTTCCAGCAACGAGCGTAGCTTGCAGCAACTAGCAGAGTTTGCATAGTTTCAAACGCGAGGTCTGAGCAGTCCAGCGATTTCTCGCGCCTAACATCTCCGGCCGCCACCGCTTTTGATGCCGGGCGGCCGCATAACGCTCTGGAGGACTTCATGACCGAACCCGCCTACGACATCGTGATCCGCGGCGGACGCGTTGCGACCGCCGCCGAAATATTCGAGGCCGATGTCGCCATCGCAGGCGAGAGCATCGCTGCCATCGGCCGCAGCCTGCCGGCCGGCAAGCGCGAGCTCGACGCACGCGGCAAGCTCGTGCTGCCCGGCGGCGTCGACAGCCATGCCCATATCGAGCAGCTGTCGGCCGCGGGCATCATGAACGCCGATACATTCGAAAGCGCCACGACTTCGGCCGCTTTCGGTGGAACCACCACGGTCATCTCGTTTGCTGCCCAGCATGTCGGCATGGCGCTGCCCCAGGTCTTGGCAGACTATCATGCGCTCGCCAGGAAGGGCGCGGTCATCGACTACGCCTTCCACATGATCATCGCCGATCCGACCCTGGAAACGCTTGCGAACGACATCCCGGCACTGGTGAAAGAGGGGCACGCCTCGATCAAGATCTTCATGACCTACGACCGGCTGAAGATCGACGACGAACCTTTGCTCGACATTCTCGTCGCGGCGCGCGAATCCGGCGCCATGCTGTGCGCCCATGCGGAAAACCATGGCATCATCGCCTGGATGGTGAAACGACTGCTCGCGCGCGGTTACACCCATCCGAAATACCATGCCATCAGCCACGCGAGGTTTTCCGAAGCCGACGCCTTCAACCGCCTGATCGGCATGGCAGCGCTCGTCGATCAGCCGATCATGATCTTTCACGTCTCGACGGCGGAAGGCGCCAGGGTGATCCGCGATGCGCGGGGAGAGGGCCTGAAGGTCTTCGCCGAGACCTGCCCGCAATATCTTTTTCTCACCGCCGAGGATTTGAACAAGCCCGGTGTGGAGGGTGCGAAATGGATGTGCAGCCCACCGCCGCGCGGCGCCTCCGACCAGGAGGCGCTGTGGCGGGCCCTTGCGCTGGGCGATCTGCAGACCATCTCGTCCGATCACGCACCGTATCGTTTCGACGAGACCGGAAAATTGCGCGCCGGTCCCAATCCCAACTTCAAGCAGGTGGCGAACGGCTTGCCCGGCCTAGAGGTTCGTTTGCCGCTGCTGTTCGATGCGATGGTGTCGAAGGGCCGCCTGGGCCTCGAAAAATTCGTCGAGTTGACGGCAACCGCGCCTGCCAAGATCTACAACCTGCATCCGCGCAAGGGTTCGATTGCCGTCGGAGCCGATGCCGATATCGCGATCTGGGACCCGGCGCGCGAAGTCACGCTGACGGATGCGATGATGCACGACCTTGCCGGTTACACGCCTTATGCCGGCCGCAAGCTGCGCGGCTGGCCGGTCACCGTGCTTTCGCGCGGGCGCGTGGTCGTCAGCGATGGCAGACGGACGGCCGAGCCGGGCTCCGGCCGTTTTCTCGCGCGTTCCGGCGGCGAAGCGGCGAAGCCTGCCGGCCGACTGGTGGCGGATATGGACCCGGCGCGGAACTTCGGTGCAACATTGCTATGAAGGCACAAGCACGGCAGGGAAATTGAAGATGTTGATGACCATCGCCGTTGATCCCTGCGGTTTCCGAAAGAGCGGAGCGGGGGCTTGAGCATTTGAATATCCTGATCTTTGGCGGCGCCGGCTTCGTCGGGATCAATATCGCCGCCGCGCTGCTGGCGCGCGGGCACGGGGTGACTTTGTTCGACCGCACAGCCTTGCCTCGCGCCGCGCAGCAAGTTTTCGGCGGCTACGGGAAGTTGCTCAGGGTCGTTGAGGGCGACGTCACCGAGCCGCATTCCGTCGAGAACGTCATCGCCGGTGGCTACGATGCGATCGTTCTCGGGGCCGCGATCACCGCAGGTCCCGTGCGCGAAGCCGCCGACCCGCAATCGATCCTGCAAGTCAACCTGCTGGCTCAGGTGCCAATTCTGATGGCCGCGCGGCGTGGCCATGTCGCGCGCATCATCAACCTGTCGTCCGCGGCAGCCTACGGCGCCGCCGCCTTCCGGCGCGCGCGGCTCGATGAAGAGGTGGCCTGCGATCCCGTCTCGCTCTACGCCATCACCAAATATGCCTCCGAAAAGGTGGCTGCCCGTCTCGCCGCATTATGGCAATCCGATATCATCAGCGCGCGGCTGAGTGGGGTGTTCGGACCATGGGAGCGGGCAACGGGCTTGCGCGACACACCGAGCGCGCAGATGCAAATCATGGCGGCCTTGAAGCAGCGAGGAGAGGCTATCCTGTCTCGTCCCGGTACCCGTGACTGGACTTACGCCCCGGATGTCGCCGACGCCGTGACGTTGCTGATCGAAGCTGTGAAACCCAAGCATTCCCTCTACAATATCTCGACCGGGCGGGAATGGTCGGCGCTGCAATGGGGTCAAGAACTGGCAGCCTTGCACCGGGGGTTCATCTGCCGGCTGGCCGAACCCGGCGAAGCGCCGACGATCGATCTGCATAGCGAAGCCGATCGCGCGCCTTTGTCGGTGTCGCGCATGGAACAGGAATTCGGCTGGCGCGCGCGCTTTGGCTGCGCCGATTCCGCGGCCGATCTGAACAATTGGTGGGCGAATCATCGGGAAGGGACGTGACATGCGGCTGAGGGGACGGATTGCTGTCATCACGGGTGCCGGATCCGGTATCGGCCGCGCCAGCGCCCTGCTGTTCGCCGCGGAAGGCGTATTCGTCGCGCTTGTTGATCGCGATCAGGCCGGTATGCGGGAAACAATCAAAGCCGTTCGCGACGCCAAGGGCGACGGATCCGAGCATTTGGGAGATGTGGGTGAGGGCGATTTCGCGCAAGCCACGGTCGTGGAGATTGTGTCGCAACACGGCCGGCTCGACGTGTTGATGACCGCCGCCGGCTGGTCCTGCGGCGGCACCGTGGTGACGACGGATCCCGCTGATTGGGACGCGGTGTTCCGCACCAATGTCGGCGGCACGTGGCTTTGGTCGCGCGCGGCCGTGCCGCAGATGCAGCGGCAAGGCAAGGGCTCGATCATCACGCTTGCCTCGCAACTCGCGATCGCCGGCGGCAAGAACAATAGTGCCTATATCGCCGCCAAGGGCGCGATCATCAGTCTGACGCGGACGATGGCGGTGGATTTTGGAGCGGACGGAATTCGCGCCAATGCGATCGCGCCCGGCGCCATCGATACGCCGATGCTGCGGCGAAGTTTCGCGCGGCACGCGGATCCAGAAGCCGTTCGGGAAACCTCACGAAACCGCCATGCCATGAAGCGATTTGGCAGCGCGGAGGAGGTCGCCGAGGCCGCGCTGCATCTGGCCAGCGATGCGTCGTCGTTCACGACCGGGACCGTCATGGCGGTTGACGGAGGCTGGCTTGCAGCGTAAACGACCTCACAGCGCACTGATCGCTCTCGAAGCTCAGGTCCGCGCCGATCTTGCCAGAACGTCGCATCCCAACGCCGCCTGGCTCGAACCGAAGCCGGGACCGGATGCGAGGCCGGCGCTGGACGTGCTCATTGTTGGCGCCGGTCAATCCGGCATAGCCACCGCATTCGGCCTGATGCGCTCTCAGGTCACCAACATCCTGACGCTCGACAAGGCCGAGGAGGGAAAGGAGGGTCCATGGCTCACCTACGCCCGCATGCATACGTTGCGCAGCCCGAAGCATTTCACCGGGCCTGATCTCGATATTCCGAGTCTCACCTATCAGTCGTGGCACGAAGCCCGCTTCGGAAAGGAGAGTTGGCAGGACCTTGCCCTGATCCCGCGTCAGCTGTGGGCGGAGTATCTGCTCTGGTTTCGACGCATCGCAGGCGTGACCGTGCGCAACGGCTGCGAGCTTCTGGAGATCGCGCCCGCCAAGGACGGACTGCTTGCCGCCACGGTGGAGAGCGACGGCGCCGTTGAAATCCTGTACGCGCGAAAGATCGTGCTGGCGACCGGTCAGGAGGCCATGGGCAATTGGACCATCCCCGAGCCGCTGCGCCATCTGCCGGCCAGGGTGTTGGCCCGGACATCGGACCAGATCGATTTCGATGCGCTGGCTGGCAAGAAGGTTGCCGTGATCGGCGCCGGCGCGACCGCCTTCGACAATGCGGCGACGGCGCTTGAGGCCGGCGCGGCCGAAGTGCACCTGCTTTGCCAGCGGGCGGAAATCCAGTTGGTCCAGCCCTATGTCTGGCTAACCTTTCGCGGCTTTCTGCGTCATTTCAGCGATCTCGATGATGCCTGGCGCTGGCGTTTCATGCGCGCCATTGTCGAGTTGCGGGAAGGATTCCCGCAGGCGACTTACGATCGCTGCGCGCGGTTCGCCAATTTCCATCTGCACGAGGGCTCACCGGTCGAGGCGGCGAACGAGCTCGGCAACCAGGTCGAGTTGCGGACGCCGCGCGGGACCGTCTCGGCGGATTTTATCATCTGTGGCACCGGCACCGATATCGACTTTGCGGAGCGAGCCGAATTGAAAAACTTTGCTGATAACATCGCCACCTGGGCCGACCGCTATCAGCCCCCGGAGAGCGAGCACAGCGCGCGTCTGGGCCGCTACCCCTATCTCGCCGACGACTACGCGCTTAACGAGCGCGTGCCGGGGCAAACGCCCTGGATTTCCAACATTCACCTGTTTGCATTTGCCTCGACCATGAGCTTTGGCGCGTCGGGCTCGTCGATCAATGCCATGACGACAGCCATACCCAAGCTGGTGTATGGTCTGACCCGCGGGCTGTTCCGCGCTGACCTTGAACGGCATTGGCGTTCCTTCAGGGCGTACGACGTGCCGCAGGCGGTCATCGCCCGGTAAAAAACAAGCCGCTGAAGAACTTGGACGACCGTAACCGGCATGAACAACGTGAAAATGATCGGGTTTGGGCGCCTGGACCGGTCTGAAGAATATCGCTTGGCGCATAACTTGCTTAGGATTGGTCGCGAGATTGATCGCGATCCTGAGGCCTTTCTCAGGCAGGCTTGCTTGTTGGATTTGAGGGGATTGAAGAATGCGAATTAGCTATTGCGGGCCCATGTTCAGCGCGGTCGCCGCTCTCGCGCTCTTGTTGGCCGCAGCGGAGCCGGCTCCAGCGCAGTCTCGTGCCGAGACACTGCGCTATGTCACCGGCGCGTCCGTCAACACGCTCGATCCGAATGTCCCGGGCACGACCCGCGAGGCTTTCGCGGTGAGCCTCAGTACCTACGACCGACTGGTCTCGTTCGGCCGCAAACAGCTGAACGGAAAGTGGGTGTTCGATCTCGACAAGATCACCGGCGAGCTCGCCGAATCCTACGACGTCAGTCCTGACGCCATGAAGATCACATTCCATTTGCGCAAGGATGCCAAGTTTCAGGACGGGACGCCGGTCACCGCTGACGACGTGAAGTGGTCGCTCGACCGGGCCGTAACGGCGCCGGTGCTCGGCAAGGCTCAACTCCTCACGGGATCGCTGACCAGCGCGGATCAGTTCAAAGTAATCGATCCCCTGACCTTCGAAGTGACATTGCCGAAGCCGGACAAGCTTGCTCTGCCCAATCTCGCCACCGTCTATCCGATCATCATCAACTCCAAGGTGGCGAAGGCGAATGCGACCGCAGAAGATCCCTGGGCGATCGCCTGGCTCAAGGAGCACACCGCCGGCAGCGGCGCCTACGTGATCGAGAGCTTCAAGCCCGGCGAACAGGTGATCATGAAACGCAACGAGGCCTGGAACCGCGGATCGCCCGACAAGTCCGCGTTCTTCAAGCGAGTGATCGTGCAGACGGTGCCGGAGCCGGCGACGCGTGCCAACCTGGTTGAGCGCGGTGATGCGGACATCACCGTCGATCTGCAGGCAAGCGACGTCCAGTCGCTGGAGGGCAAGGGCACCCTGAAGGTGATCTCGACACCGCAATACAATTCCGTCACCTTCATTTCGATGAACAACGCGATCCCGCCGTTCGACAACATCAACGTGCGCCGCGCCATCGCCTACGCACTGCCTTATGACGACATGTTCAAGGCGGCTTTGTTCGGCCGCGGAACGCCGCTGTTCGGCGCCACCTGGGCGGATGGCAAGCCGACGACCAGCGCCTTTCCTTTCCCGCAGCCCGTCAAGCTTGACCTCGACAAGGCCAGGGAATATCTGAAAGCGGCCGGAATGCCCGACGGTTTCTCGACGACGTTCAGCTTCAATGTCGGCCAGGCTTCGACCGCCGAACCGATGGCGGCGCTGGTCAAGGAATCGCTCGCCAAGATCGGGATCAAGGTCGATATCCAGAAACTGCCCGATGCGCAGATGTCGACGCAGATCAATGAGAAGAAGCTGCCGTTCTTCACCGAGGGCATCGTCGCCTGGCTGCCCTCGACCGATTACTTTTACCGGAATTTCTATACCGGCAATCAGCGCTGGAACTACAGCAGCATCAATAATGCGGAACTGGTGGCGATCGCACAGCAGGCGCGGTTCGAGCCAGACAAGGCCAAGTACGACGAAGACGGAAAGAAGCTCAACGCGATTCATTTCGCCGAGATGCCACAGATCCCCCTTTGGCAACCGAGCCAGGACGCCGTGATGGCCGCGTCAATCGATGGCTACACTTACCAGTTTCACCGCCAGGTCGATTATCGCGACCTCCGCCGCAAGTGACCCGGCGGCCGTCATGAAAAGCTTTGTCGCAACGGTGGTTCGAGCGGGAAGGCGCTTGATGTCTTCGCTGCCTGCACTGTTCGGTGTGCTGGTCTTCACATTCCTGCTGATGCGGGTACTGCCGGGCGATCCCGCGGTGTTCTTTGCCTCCGGACCGAATGCCGGCAAGGAGGAGATCGAGGTCATCCGCAAGCAGATGGGACTGGACAAGCCGGTGCCGGAACAATTGCTGCTGTATCTCTATGATGTCGGCCGCGGAAATCTCGGCCGGTCGCTGATGACCGGGCAGTCGGTCACCACCGATCTCAGGGATCGCCTGCCGGCCTCGCTGGAGTTAACGTTGACCGCATTGCTGATCGCACTTGTATCGGCGATCCCTCTCGGCGTGCTGGCGGCTTTGAAGCCGGGCTCCGTCATCGATCACGGCGTGCGGCTGTTTTGCGCGCTAGGCGTTTGCGTACCGACCTTCGTATCGGGCCTCTTGCTGATTTATGTCTTCTACTACCTGCTCGGTCTCGCGCCCGATCCGACCGGACGCATCGACGTCTTCACGTCGCTGCCACCTTCGCGCACTGGTTTCCTGACGATCGATTTTCTGCTGGCGGGAGATATCGACGGGTGGTGGGCTGCCTTTCGACAATTGATCCTGCCGGCAGCGACCATGGCCTTGTTCGTGATCGCGCCGCTGGCGCGAATTACGCGCGCGTCGATGCTGGTTTCGCTCGGTAGCGATTTCGTGCGGACCGCACGCTCGGTCGGACTTTCCTGGTGGCGCATTGTCGTGACCTATGCTTTGCGCAACGCGATCCTTCCGGTCATTACCATTGCCGGCATCGTTTTCTCGACCATGCTGGGCGCCAATGTGCTGGTGGAGAAGGTTTACTCCTGGCCCGGCGTTGCCTCCTATGCACTGGATGCGCTGCTGTCGTCCGACTATGCCCCCGTGCAGGGATTCGTGCTGCTCATGGCGAGCATATTTGTCGTGGTCAATCTGCTCGTCGATGTTCTCTACGGCATCGCTGATCCGCGGGTGTCGATCTGATGGCCAGCACAACCCTGCGTCATACGGCCTGGATCCTTCGCGGCAACCCGCTGACCGGAGTAGCCGCCGCAGGCGTCTTGCTGCTGATTCTGGTCGCCGTCCTCGGGCCGTCGATCGTGCCTTATGATCCGATCGCCTCGAATGTGTCGCAGGCGCTGATGCCTCCAAGCACCTCGCACCTTGCCGGCACCGATCAACTCGGCCGTGATACCTTCAGCCGGCTCGTGGTCGCAACCCGGCTTGATCTTGTCATTGCCGTTTCGGCGGTCGGCATCTCCTTCGTGCTCGGGGCCGTGATCGGCGCCTTTTGCGGCTATGCCGGGGGTCGGCTTGATCGCGCCGTCGGCCGTTTCGTCGATGTGATGATGGCCTTTCCGCTCTTCGTGCTGGCCATGGCGATGGTGGCGGCGCTCGGCAATCGCGTCGAGAACATCGTGATTGCGACCGCCATCATCAATCTGCCGTTTTACATTCGCTTTGCCCGCGCGGAGGTCAACATCCGCCGCAATGTCGGCTGGGTGGAAGCGGCACGTGCCAGCGGCGAAAGCCACATCTCGGTGGTGCTGCGTTTCCTGTTGCCGAACGTGCTTCCGGCGATGGCGGTTCAGATGTCGCTCAATCTCGGTTGGGCCATCCTCAATGCTGCCGGGCTCTCCTTTATTGGCCTCGGCGTCAAACCGCCGACCCCGGAATGGGGCATCATGGTCGCGGAGGGCGCACGCTTCATCTCGACCGGGAAATGGTGGCTGGTCGCCTTTCCGGGGTTGGCGCTGATGACGGCCGTGTTGTGCTTCAACCTGCTCGGCGACGGGATGCGGGACATTCTCGATCCCCGAATGCGGACATGACCGAGCCGTTGCTGCGCATCGAGGACCTTCACGTTACGTTTTCGACACGCCGCGGCCTTGTCGAAGCGGTACGCGGTGTGACGCTCTCGCTTGACCAGGGCGAAATGCTCGGGCTGGTCGGCGAAAGCGGCTCGGGAAAATCCGTCACCGGCTTTGCGACCACGCGGCTCCTGGACGCGGCCGGGCGGGTGACGTCGGGCCGGATTCTGTATCGCGGGCAGGACATCACGAAGATACCGGATAGCGACTTCCGCGTTCTGCACGGCGCCGCCATGTCGATGATCTTTCAGAACCCGCGCGCCGCGCTCAATCCGATCCGCGCGGTCGGCCTGCAGATCGCGGACGCTATCCTCAGTCACCAACGCATGTCGAAGGAGCATGCCGCGGACGAGGCGCTGAAGCTTCTGCGCGCGGTTCAAATCCGCGATCCCGAAAAGCGGATGACGGCCTATCCGCATGAGCTCTCCGGCGGGATGTGCCAGCGGGTGACGATCGCGATCGCGATTTCGTGCAACCCGATGCTGCTGATCGCGGACGAGCCGACCACCGGCCTCGACGTCACCACGCAGAAGGTGGTGATGGACCTGTTGGCCCGCATTGCCGCTGAACGCGGGATGGCGACGATCCTGATCACGCATGATCTCGGCCTTGCCGCTCAATATTGCCGCCGTGTCGTGGTGATGGAGCAGGGACGTCTCGTCGAGGAAGCGGCGCCCGAGAGGCTTTTCCGCAATCCGCGGCATGCCTACACCAAGCGCCTGGTCGCCGCGTCGCCGACCACCACTTCGCGGATCGAGGATCTGGTGACGGAGGAGGAGAGGGGGCGCTACCTGGCCATGCTGGCGGCGTGCAAACCCCGACCGGCGCCGCCGCCGGGCACTCCGCCACTGCTGGATGTAAAAAAACTCGCCAAGCGCTACGATCTGGGACCGCCGGCGGTAGCCGACTTTTCCATGACCATGGCGGCCGGAGAGAGCGTCGGGCTGGTCGGCGAATCCGGTTCCGGCAAGACGACCACGTCGCGGATGATCTGCCGGTTGATCGACCCCAGCGACGGCGAGATCCTGTTCGACGGGCAATCGATCGGCCATCTGGCCGCGCGGGATTTTCACCGCTCGCCGCTACGAAAAGACATCCAGATCGTCTTTCAGGATCCCAACGAAAGTTTGAACCCGCGTTTTACCGCCTTTGATTGCATCGCCCATCCGCTGCTGCGGCTTTCGGGCATGCGCCCGGGTGAGGCGTTGCGACGGCGGGTAGAGGAGTGTGCGCAGCGCGTGGGATTGCCGGCGGAGCTTTTGCAGCGCTTCCCGCATCAACTCTCCGGCGGCCAGAAGGCCCGCGTCGGTATCGCCCGGGCCATCGCCTGCCGGCCGCGCTTGTTGGTGCTGGATGAGCCGACGGCCGCGCTCGACGTCTCGGTACAGGCGGTGGTGCTGCAATTGCTGGACCGGCTGAGGCGCGAGGATAATCTGGCATTGCTCTTCGTCAGTCACGACCTCAACGTGGTTCGCATGATGTGTGATTATACCATCGTCCTGCGCAACGGCGGCATTGTCGAGCAGGGTGAGAGCCGGGCGCTGTTTGATAACCCACAGACGGCATACACGCGTGAGCTGGTCGAGGCCGTGCCACACATCGGTGGGGCTGCGGCGGAACGTGGGGGAATGGTTTTGGAAGATGGCGGGGCCGTCAATCGGTCGGGGAGGGCTTAGGTCGCTTCCTCGGCCAATTGGCCTGGCGTCCGCCACCAGCCTCGATGAACCACGAGCTTCAGATACCCCTATAATATAATGATATTGTTATGTTTCCAAGGGACGGTCGGGCTTAAAAAATACTGGCGGAAGGGGTGTCAACCGAAGAGCACTGAAAAAGCTACGGTATTTCCGGTTTTCGGGTTTGATCCCACGTATCGCTCCACGACGAGAAAGCAGGCTAAAGCTTCGGCCGGA
>JBKQRS010000263.1:0-9626 GCA_052143915.1 Bradyrhizobium sp. | reverse complement strand
TGAAGAAGCGCGACGCCCTCGTGCAGTGATCGCATGAGCGATCTGGAGCAAGAGTCCGCCCGCAGGGCGGGCCCCCGGGCGCTTGACCCGGGGGGCGCGGTGGAAGGCGTCCGGCGCAACGCGATGGACCGGTTCATCGACGGCATCGAGTTGCTGGCGGCGGCATTCGTCGGCATCGTCTGTGCCGACATTTTCGTTTCGGTGCTTTTGCGCTACTTCTTCAGCTACTCGATCCCGGACAGCTACGATTTCGGCAAGCAGCTTCTGGGTATCTTGATCTTCTGGGGCATCGCCGCCACCAGCTATCGCGGCACCCACATCACCGTCGACCTGGTCTGGGGCAATGTCGGTCCGAGATACCAGCGCTGGATCGACGTGTTCGCGACGCTGGTTCTGTTGTTCGTGGTGACGGTGCAGACATGGACGCTGTTCGACAAGGTGCGCGGCACCTATAACGACAACGTCACGACATTCGACATGCACATGCCGACCTGGCCGTTCTTCGCGGTCGCGTGGGCCGGCGACGTCTCCGCGGTGCTTCTGATCGCGATCCGGACTTACCGTCTGATTTTCCATCCGGAAGAGATGCACGACCCCAAGCTGAAGGCCACGGAGTGAGCGCGACATGAGCACCGATTCCGTCGCCGTCCTGGGCTTCGTGGCGCTGTTTGCGCTGATGTTGCTGCGCGTGCCGGTCGGCATGGCGATGGGCCTCGTCGGCGTCTCGGGCTTCGGCTATCTGGTCGGCGGCACGCCGGCGCTCAAACTGGTCGGCCAGACCTCGATGCGCACGGTGACCGACTACACCTTCGGCGTCATTCCGATGTTCCTGCTGATGGGGACCTTCGTCAGCAATTCCGGCATGAGCCGGGATCTGTTCCGGGCCGCCAACGGCTTCGTCGGCCATCTGCGCGGCGGTCTGGGGATCGCTACGGTCGCGGCTTGCGGCGGCTTCGCCGCGATCTGCGGTTCGTCGGTGGCAACGGCGGCGACTTTTTCGGCCGTGGCCTATCCGGAAATGCGCCGCTTCGGCTATCCGCAATCCTTCGCCACGGGCGTGATCGCGGCCGGCGGCACGCTCGGGGCCATGCTGCCGCCTTCAACGGTGCTTGCGGTATACGGCATCATCACCGAGCAGGACATCGGCAAGCTGTTCATCGCCGGCATCATTCCCGGCCTGCTCGCGATGACCATGTACATGATCACCATCGCGCTGATCGGCTATTTCCGGCCGGGCTTCCTGCCAACCGGTTCGCAAACCACATGGCGCGAGCGGTTCGCCGGCCTGAAGGACATCTGGGCGCCGGTGTTGCTGTTCGTGTTTGTCATTGGCGGACTCTACGGCCTGCCGTTCCTGCCGCGCTTCACGCCGACCGAGGCGGGCGGCGTCGGCGCCACCGGCGCGTTCCTGATCGGCGTATTCACCGGACGATTGGACAAGGACAAGATCCTTGCCTCGCTCTTGCAGGCGACCCGCACCGCGGCCGCCGTGTTCACGGTGCTGATCGGCGCCCTGATCTTCGGTTATTTCCTCACGGTGACGCAAACCCCGCAAAAGGTCACGGAATTCCTCACCGGGCTTGGCTTGGGCAGCTACGGCGTGCTCGCCGTCATCATGGTGATGTATCTGGTGCTTGGCTGCCTGATGGACGCGATGGCGATGATCATTCTGACGGTGCCGATCATCTTTCCGGTCATTTCCCATCTCGGCTTCGATCCGATCTGGTTCGGTGTGATCATCGTGATGACGGTGGAACTTGGCCTCATCCATCCGCCGGTCGGAATGAACGTCTTCGTGATCAAAAGCGTCGTCAAGGACGTGTCCTTCACCACGATCTTCAAGGGCGTGATCCCGTTCGTGGCGACCGACATCGTTCGACTGGTCATTCTGATTGCATTTCCGTTGCTGGCGACCTGGTTGCCGCAACAGATGATGGTTCGCTAGAGCTTATCCTCATTGAATCGAGTTATGATTGGGCATCATTGGCCACATGGTTCGAGACGCGCGGCGTTGCCGCGCTCCTCACCATGAGGATCCAAAACCTCATCCTGAGGAGCGCGCTCTTGCGCGCGTCTCGAAGGATGAAGCCACCGGGGTGATTCATGGAACCTGCGCTTCACACCAGATATGTCTTCACCATCACCGCTCGCATCGGCAGCGTGACTTCCGCCGGCGACATCGGCACCGGCGTCCGCCGGATCATTCCGATCATCGGCGGCGAGGTGAAGGGTAAGGACGTCAACGGCAAGGTCTGCGCGTTCGGCGCAGACTTCCAGATCATCCGGCCCAACGAGTTGATCGAGCTCGAGGCGAAATACGCGTTTCAGACCGACGATGGCGCGGTGATCTATGTCGAGAACAGGGGGATTCGTTTCGGGCCCGTCGAACTCCTGCAGCGGCTCAAGCGTGGCGAGCCCGTCGATCCCGAGCTGATCTATTGCCGTACCGTGCCGAAGTTCGAAACGGGCAGCGAAAAATACCGCTGGCTGATGGAAAACCTGTTTGTCGGATCCGCCGCCCGTCACGCCGACCACGTCGTGATCGACGTGCATCAGGTGCTGTGACGGAAAGAGGCCTCTCGCGTCGGCGGTGTTCGTCATTGCAAGCGAAGCGAAGCAATCCATAGATCAGCAAGAAAGATTGGATTGCATCGTCGCGGAGCCTGTGATCGGGCGCGCATTCGTGCGCCCCGTTGGCTCCTCGCACTGACGGCATTAGAGGGGTCCGCCTTCTTGACTCCTGCCCAATTAGTTATAAAACATAACTATTCCGAACAGGAACCAATAAAGCCCATGGGAAACGCCGCCTCCGCCGCTGCCGGTCAATCCGGGCTGCTCAAGATCGAGCAGTCGGGCGCAGTGCTGACTGTAGGCCTCAACCGCCCGGCCAAGCGCAACGCCCTGAACGACGGCATCATTCTTGCGATTGGGGATTGCTTCTCGAACCTCCCCGAGGGAATCGGGGCCGTGGTGGTCCACGGCATCGGCGATCATTTCTCCTCGGGCCTCGATCTGTCGGAACTGACCGAGCACGATGCGACGGAGGGTTTGCGGCACTCGCAGATGTGGCACCGGGTGTTCGACCGCATTCAATATAGCCGGGTGCCCGTGATCGCCGCGCTTCGCGGCGCGGTGATCGGCGGGGGGCTGGAACTCGCCTGTGCCGCGCATATTCGCGTCGCCGAGCCCAGCGCCTATTTCGCACTTCCCGAGGGCCAGCGCGGCATCTTCGTCGGCGGCGGCGGATCGGTGCGCCTGCCGCGGCTGATCGGCGTTGCCCGAATGACCGACATGATGCTCACCGGGCGGGTTTATTCGGCGACCGAGGGTGCGGCTTACGGATTTGCGCAGTATCTTGTCGAGGCAGGCCAGGCGCTGGCCAAGGCGATGGAACTGGCCGCTCGAATCGCGAACAACGCGCCGCTGACGAATTTCGCGGTGCTGCAGGCGCTGCCGATGATCGCCGAGGCCAATCCGCAAACCGGCCTCTTGATGGAATCCCTGATGGCAACCGTGGCGCAGAGCGACAAGGAGGCCAAGCTCAGGATCCGCGCGTTCCTCGATCGCAAGACCGCCAAGGTAAAGCCCACGTGACATGAGCGCCAAACCCGACATCTCCGAGCCGACCAAAGGCGACGCGCCGTCGCCCGGCGTCAAGGCGTATCCGTTGCGCGCGATTTCGTTCGGCGACCCCGCGGTGTCGATCGAGCGCCGCGCCGACGGCGTCATCTATCTCCGGCCGAAAACGGCGCTCGGCGACTATCCGAGCCGACTGACCGACCGGCTGCACCACTGGGCGGAGGCCGTGCCGAACCGGATTTTCATGGCGGAGCGCGACGAAGGCGGCGGCTGGCGGCAAATCACCTACGCGGAATTGCTGGCATCGAGCCGGCATATCGCCTCAAGCCTGCTGGCGCGCGGTCTTTCGGCCGAGAAGCCGGTTCTCATCCTCTCCGGCAATTCGATCGACCACGCGCTGGTCGCGTTCGGCGCGTTGTATGCGGGGATTCCGTTCTGTCCGGTGTCGCCGGCCTATTCGCTGGTGTCGAAGGATTACGGCAAGCTTTCTTATCTGATGAAGCTCTTGACCCCTGGCCTCGTATTCGCCGACGATGCGGATAAGTTCGCCGACGCGCTCGAAGCGAACGTTCCAGCCGGAACCGAGATCGCCGCCTCCTTTGGCGCGCTGCGCAGCCGCGATGTGACCATGCTCGCCGATTTGATGGCGACGCCGCTGCATCCCGGCCTCGACGCGGCGCATCAGGCCATCGGCCCCGAAAGAATCGCGAAATTCCTTCTGACCTCCGGCTCGACCGGCAATCCGAAGGCCGTCATCAATACGCAAGCGATGATTTGCGCCAATCAGGTGATGATCCGCGAGACCATGGCGTTCCTGAAGGACGAGCCGCCCGTGATCGTCGACTGGCTGCCGTGGAATCACACCTTTGGCGGCAATCACAATATCGGGCTGACGCTTTACAACGGCGGCTCGATGTATCTCGACGCCGGCAAGCCGATGCCAGGCGGAATCGAGGAGACCGTGCGCAATCTTCGCGAGATTTCACCCACGGTCTATTTCAACGTCCCCAAAGGATACGAGTCGCTGCTGCCCTATTTGCGGGATGATGCCGCGCTGCGCGCCAAATTCTTCCATCGGTTGCATGCGATGTTCTTCTCGGGCGCGGCGCTTTCACCGTTCGTCTGGAACAGCCTGGACGAACTCGCAGGTCGCGAGACCGGTTTTCGCGTACCGATGCTGACGGGATTGGGCGCCACCGAGACCGCGCCTTTCTTCATGTCGGCGAACCCGGCCACCAGCCGCTCCGGCCATGTCGGGCTTCCGGTTCCGGGCAACGAGGCGAAGCTCGTTCCGAACAACGGCAAGCTCGAGGTTCGCGCCCGGGGACCGAATGTCACGCCGGGCTATTGGCGTCAGCCCGCGCTGACGGCGGCGGCCTTCGACGAGGAAGGCTTCTACAAGCTCGGCGATGCGATCAAGCCGGCAGTGGCCGACGACCTCACGGCCGGCTTCGATTTCGATGGCCGCATCGCCGAGGATTTCAAACTCGCCAGCGGTACCTGGGTCAGCGTCGGACCCTTGCGCGCGCGCTTTATCGCCGCCTGCGCGCCGCTGGTGCGCGATGTCGTGATCGCCGGCATCAACCGCGACGAGGTATCGGCGCTGATCGTGCTCGATCTCGATGGTTGCCGTCTGATCAACCCAACGCTTCCGTTCGATGACATCGCCGCGGTCGCGGGCGATCCCCTGGTCCGCGAGGCGTTTCGCCAGCGATTTGCCAAGTTTCTCGCGACATCGACGGGCTCGTCGACGCGGATCACCCGCGCGCTTCTTCTCGACGCGCCGCTGTCGATCGATCGCGGCGAAGTCACCGACAAGGGTTCGATCAACCAGCGCGCGGTGCTGGAGCATCGCAGCCACCTGATCGAGAAGCTTTATTTGCCAACGCCGGCCGCGGACGTGATAACGCCTTAAACCAAAGAACCATTCGCTTTCAGGAGGAAACCATGCAGTTGAAGGATCAGGCCGCCATCGTCACCGGCGGGGCATCGGGATTGGGCGCCGCCACCGCGCGCCGGCTGGCCGCGCAGGGCGCCAGGGTTGCGGTGTGCGACCTCAACGCCAAGCTCGCCGAGACCGTTGCCGCCGAGATTGGCGGCGTGGCTGTGATCTGCGACGTCTCCGATGCGGTCTCGGCGGAGGCCGCCGTCACGGCTGCGGCCAAGGCCCATGGCCCGGCGCGGGTGCTGGTGAATTGCGCCGGCATCGGCGTCGCCAAGCGGGTGATCGGCCGCGACGGGCCGATGCCGCTTGCCGAATTCGACAAGGTGATCAGGGTCAACCTGATCGGCTCGTTCAACATGCTGCGGCTTGCGACCGCGGAAATGTCGAAGCTGGAGCCGCTTTCAACCGGCGAACGCGGCGTCGTGATCTCCACCGCGTCGATTGCGGCCTATGACGGCCAGATCGGGCAGTCGGCCTATTCGGCCTCAAAAGGCGGCATCGTCGCGATGACGCTGCCGATCGCGCGTGAACTCGCGCAGTTTGGCATCCGCGTGCTGGCGATCGCGCCGGGGCTGTTCCTGACGCCGCTTTTGGCCAATCTGCCGCAGGAGGCGCAGGACTCGCTCGCCGCAGCGATTCCCTTTCCGCGCCGGCTCGGTCATGCCGACGAATTTGCCTCATTGGCGCTGCACATGATCGACAACCCCTATCTGAATGGTGAAGTGGTGCGGCTCGACGCCTCGCTCCGTATGGCGCCGCGCTAGGATAGCCGCATGTTCGTCAACCGCAGGGACGTGCAGATCCAGTGGGGCGATTGCGATCCCGCCAACATCGTCTATTACCCGCGTTATTTCGCGATGTTCGACGACTCGACGTCGATCCTGTTCGAGGCGGCCGGCTTCTCCAAGCAGGACATTGTCAGGAAATACGGCCTGGTCGGCATTCCCATGGTGGATACGCGGGCGAAATTCTACATTACCTCGACCTACGGCGACTGGATCACGATCGAAAGCCGGATCGAGAGTTTCAAGCGATCGAGCTTCGAGGTGATCCATAAGGTCTTCAAGGGCGAGGCACTGGCGATCGAGGCGTTTGAGACCCGCGTGCTGGTCGGACATCACCCGGACGATGCCAGCCGGCTGAAATCGGTGGCGGTGCCGGAGGAGATCGTTGCGAAATTCATGCGGGGCTGACCTCAGCCCGCGCATGACCTAAAGAAGGGGCTGAATTGTCCGCCGATTTTTGACTAGACCAAGAACAACATCCACGGGAGGATTGCATGAAAAAGCTACGTCTGTCCGCCGCCGTTGCGGCGGCCCTCGCGCTACCGGCGTTGCCTGCGGCCGCGCAAACCAGTGAAATCACCATCGGCATCACGATCTGCACCACCGGACCCGCCGCGGCGCTCGGCGTTCCCGAGCGCAACGCGCTTGACTTTGTGCCGAAGGAAATCGGCGGCGTGCCGCTCAAGGTGATCGTTCTCGACGACGGCGGCGACCCGACAAATGCCACGACCAATGCGCGCCGCTTCGTCACGGAGTCCAAGGCCGACATCATCATGGGATCGTCGTCGACGCCGCCGACCATCGCCGTGTCCAACGTCGCCAACGAGGCGGGCATCCCCCATATCGGTCTGGCGCCGTTCCCGATCACGCCGGAGCGGGCGAAATGGTCGGTGACGATGCCGCAGCCGATCCCGATCATGGGCAAGGTGCTGTACGAGCACATGAAGGCGCATAACGTCAAAACCGTCGGCTATATCGGCTATTCCGATTCCTATGGCGACCTCTGGTTCAACGACTTCAAGAAGCAGGGCGTGCCGATGGGCATGACGCTGGTCGATGAAGAGCGCTTTGCGCGGCCGGATACCTCGGTCGCGGGGCAGGTGCTGAAGCTGGTCGCCGCCAATCCCGATGCCATCCTGGTCGGCGCGTCCGGTACCGCGGCCGGCTTGCCGCAGACGGCGCTTCGCGAGCGCGGCTACAAGGGCCTGATCTACCAGACCCACGGCGCCGCCAGCATGGACTTCATCCGCATCGCGGGGCCGGCGGCCGAAGGCGTAATCATGGCGTCGGGCCCGGTGATGGATCCCGAGGACCAGCCCGACAGCGCGCTGACCAAGAAGCCGGGACTGGCGCTCGATAAGGCCTATGAGGCCAAGTATGGTCCCAACAGCCGTAGCCAGTTCGCCGGCCACGCCTACGACGCATTTCTGGTGCTCGAACGCGTCGTCCCGGTTGCCTTGAAGAAGGCCAAGCCGGGCACGCCGGAATTCCGTGAGGCGATCCGCCAGGCACTGCTCAGCGAGCGCGACATCGCCGCCAGCCAGGGCGTCTACAACTTCACCGAAAAGGACCGCTACGGTCTCGACGATCGCTCGCGCATCCTCCTGACGGTGAAGAACGGGAAATACGTGCCGGCGATGTGAGAGCGAAGTCTGACACTTGGGAAAGGGCCGGCTTCTGCAAAGGGGCCGGCTCTTTCTCTGACCCTCCCCTGGAGAGGAGGGTAAGAAGGTACCAAAGCCGAAGCAGCAAGAGGCGGTCTAAGTCTCGCTATTCGCGAAGCCGAGATAGCTCGCCGCGACGCGGACGTCGGCTGCGACATCCCTCGCCGGGCCATCCAAAATGAATTCGCCGAGTTCCATCACATAGGCGCGGTCGGCGATTTGCAGCGCGGCCTGCGCGTTCTGCTCGACCAGCAGCACCGACACGCCGCTTGAGCGCAATTCGCCGATGATGCGGAAGATATCGGCGACGATGATCGGGGCCAGGCCCAGGCTCGGCTCGTCCAGCATCAGCAGCTTTGGTGCGCCCATCAGGGCGCGGCCCATCGCCAGCATTTGCTGCTCGCCGCCGGACAGCGTTCCCGCGAGCTGCCGGCGCCGTTCCTTCAGCCGCGGAAACAGCGTGTAGACGCGTTCGAGCGATGTCGCCGCGACAGCCCTCGCGATCCGGAACGCGCCGAGCCTGAGATTGTCCTCGACGCTCATCGCGGCGAACAGCGCGCGATGCTCCGGTACCAGGCTCAGGCCGGCCGCGACGCGGTCCTCGATCTCGAGCCGCGCGAGGTCCCGGCTTGCGAAAGTCACGCGGCCCTTCAGCGGCAGGATCCCCATGATGGCGTTCAGGAGCGTGGTCTTGCCGGCGCCATTGGCGCCGATGATGGTGACGATCTCGTTCTCGGCGACATCGAGCGACACCCCGCGGACGGCCTCGACCTTGCCATAGGCGATGTGCGCCTCGGTGACCTGCAACAGCGCGCTCGGGTCGGGATTCATGCAACGGCTCCGAGATAGGCCCTGATCACATCAGGGTTGGCCTTGATCGCCTTCGGCGTGCCTTCCGCGATCTTGGTGCCGAAGTCGAGCACCACGACGCGGTCGGCGAGGTCCATCACGAATCCCATGTCGTGTTCCACCAGCAGCACCGACATGCCGCCGTCGCGAAGCTCGCGCAGCAGCCTGGCGAGCCGCTGCTTTTCCATATGCCGCAGGCCCGCCGCCGGCTCGTCGAGCAGAAGCAGCATCGGATCGACGCAGAGCGCGCGCGCGATCTCGACGATGCGCTGCTGGCCGAGCGACAGGCTGCCTGCCGGCGCATCGATCTGTTCGGCCAGGCCGACCCGCTCGATCTGGCGCGCCGCTTCCGCCAGCAGCCTGGCTTCATCCGACCGGTCGAGGCGGAACATGCTGGCGAGCGCGCCGGCGTTCCCGCGCAGATGCGCGCCGATCGCGACGTTTTCCAGAACCGTCATGTCCGGCACCAGTTTGACATGCTGGAAGGTTCTGGAGATGCCGAGTTTCACCACCTGCTGCGGGGTCGCGTTGGTGATTTTCCTGCCAAGCATCGAGATCGCGCCGCCGGAAGAGGCGAGCACGCCGGTGATCAGGTTGAAGGTCGTGCTCTTGCCGGCGCCATTGGGGCCGATCAGGGCGACGATCTCGTTACGCTCGACCGCAAAGCTGACATTGTTGACGGCGACGACGCCGCCGAACTGCTTGCGCGCGCCCTCGATCCGCAGCAGCGTCGCCGAGGTGTCGTCGGAGCGGGGGCGGGCCGGCAGCGCTGGCGCGGGGCCCGGCCGCTTGCGCGGCGGCGCG
>JBKQRS010000262.1:0-10076 GCA_052143915.1 Bradyrhizobium sp. | reverse complement strand
GCAGAGACGCAGAGAAAACGCAGAGAGTTGACGCACCGCTAAGTCTGGTTTTTTACAGGATAGACAGGATACAGGACAGGATGGGACAGGATCAGAAGTAAGCCGCCGCAGGCAAAATCCTAAACCTTTTTCGCGGATACGCGAAAAGGTTTCGAGCCTGCAACCGATTAAAACAAACGACGGCCCGATCAGTTTGAAGGATTTTTGCCAGCGTGCTGCGGCCCAATTCAACGTGACGCGGCTCTTCGCCGTGATCATGGTCATGCGCGTGCCCATGATCGTGACCATGGCTGTGGCCGTGCCCGCCCGACAACAGCCAGGCGCTGGCGACATTGACCACGAGACCCAGCACCGCAATCGGAATCGCCTCGTTGAAGCTGATGGGAACCGGGGCGAGCAGGCGCGATACGGCTTCATAGCCGATCAGGAGCGAAATCATCGCCAGAACGATGGCGCTGGAATACCCGGCGAGATCGCCGAACTTGCCGGTGCCGAACGTGAAACGGCGATCGCCGGCATATTTGCGGGCATAGGTATAGGCGAGCGCGGCCAGCAGCAGCGCGCCGGCATGCGTCGACATATGCAGGCCATCGGCAATCAAGGCGAGCGAGCCGAACAGGACCCCGCCGATGATCTCCGCAATCATCATGACCGTGCAGAGGACGATGACTGCCCAGGTGCGCCGCTCCGCCTTGTCGTGATCCTTGCCCAGAAACACGTGGTCGTGCGGCGGGATCTGAAAGATCGTTTCGGCGTTCGTCATGATCTTCTCACTTCAGATAGGTATGGACCACGTCGATCAGTTGGTCCGCGGCGTCGGCGTTGAGCGCGCCGGGATTCTTCTCGGGGTCGACCAGATGGGTGCGGATATGGTCCTCGACCACCTCGGCCATCAGGCCGGCGACGCTGCCGCGGATGCCGGCGATCATGTGCATGATGCGCTCGCATTCCGCCTCGTCGGTCAGGGCGCGCTCGATCGCCTCGACCTGGCCGCGGATGCGGCCGACGCGCGCCAACAGCTTCTTCTTCTCTTTGATGGTATGGGCCAAGGTTGACACCTTATAGGATACCCCCCTATGCTATGTCAATGGCGGCTGGCCCTATTCAGCCCCGATTGTGCAAACCCGGATCAAGCGTCACGATGAATGCTGACTTTGTGGATGGATCGCGACCGCCTGGAGTGCGAGTTTTCTCGCGGCGGAGAAACGGGCTTATGAAGTTGTTCAATGCGGTGCCAGCGCTGTTGGTTGCCGGCCTCATCGCGGCGCCGGGGCAGGTCCTCGCCGGGGAGCGTTCGGACGACGATAACCGTGGCGCGGTACTGGAAATTGGCTCTGCGGGTGAATGGGGTCTCAACGACGGAAAAACCAGCATTGGCCCCAGCGTCGCGGTCGAGGTAACGCCGGTCGAGCATTGGCTGGAGATCGAGGCCGGCATCACGCCGCTGCTCAGCAAGGGTGGCACGGAATGGGAAGCGGACCTCGTTTTCAAGAAGCCGTTCCAACTGTCGAAGAATGTCGAGTTCATGGCCGGTGTCGGTCCGCAATGGTCGTCCACCAGCTCGTTCGGCGCCGTTGCGGTGGCCGATTTCATGATCTGGACCACGCCGCAGTTCGGCTGGTTTGTCGAGCCCAGCTACAGTTACGCGTTTACCCGTGGCCACGACCAAAATCTGGCGGTCAATGTCGGGCTTCTGTTCGCGCTGCCGTCGCATTAGCCTCCAGATCGCGATCCGTCAGGAGGGCTGCAGACGCGGAAGTGACGCGCTTAACCTAGCTGATCGATCCGCCTCGCGCCGACGCCAGTGCAACGCCTTTGACCTCGCGTGGTGTGGCGCAGCCTATGTCTCAAGCGCAGCGGTCTCGTCGGGCTGACGCTGCACCAGCATCATGTCGATGCGTCGGCCGTCCATATCGACCACCTCGAACCGCCAGCCGCCACAGACAAAATGATCGCCCGGCTTCGGCAGTTCATGCAGTTGCGAGAGGACGAAGCCGGCCAGGGTCACGTAGTCGCCGGGGGGCGCCTCGCCCATCCCGATCAGTTGCACCACGTCGGAGAACGGCACGAAGGCATCGATCAGGTATGAGCCGTCCTCGCGCCGCGTGACCTTTGGCCGTGCTTGGGAGTCGATCCGGGGCAAATCGCCCGCAACCGCTTCCAGCAAATCGGTTCGGGTGACGATGCCTTGGAGGACTCCGAACTCATCAACTACAATGGCAGTGTGAACTGGCGTCTTTCGGAAGAGATCGAGGGTTCGAAGAACCGTTGTCGATTCGTGCACGATCAGGGGAGGACGCGTTACCTGTTCGACGTCCGGTGATTGTCCATCCAGGAAATGGTCGGCCAGATCCTGCTTGCGTATAATTCCGATGACCTCATCGATCGATCCGCGGCAGACCAGAAGCTGAGCGTGTGAGCAGGAGCGGATGCCACTTAGGACCTGCTCCCTGGGAGCGTCGAGGTCCACCCATTGCACATGTGGCCGCGGGGTCATGATCGCTCTGACCGGGCTGTCGGCCAGGTCGAGAACGCCCTCGATCATGTCGCGCTCGACGGCGTGAATCACGCCCAATCTGGCGCCTTCCGCGACGAGGTAGTGGATGTCATCCTCGGTCAAGGCACGCTTGAGCTGTGGACGCAAGCGCAGCCCGCGCAGCAGGAGGCGGGTCGACCCGTTGAGCAGCCAGACTAGCGGCGCCGCCGCGCTCGCCACGCGCGCGAGCGGCTTGGCGACGCGGATCGCAATTGCTTCCGGATTGCCCAAGGCGATATGCTTGGGCGCCAGCTCCCCGATGATCAGCGCAGTGTAGGTCGCGCCGATCGTCATGATGAAGATGGAAAGCGGCTTGGCATAGGGTTGCAGAGGAGGGACGACCAGCAGCGCCTCCTCCAGCCTTTCGGCCAGCGTGGCGCCGCTAAAAATTCCCGCGAGTATCGCGCTGGTGGTAAAGCCGATTTGAACGGCCGCCAGCATGCGCGCCGGATCGTCAATCAGCGCGAGCGCAGCCTGCGCTCCCGGTCGTCCCTCCTGCAACAGGTGCGCCAAGCGCGAGCGGCGCGAGGACACGATGGCAAACTCCGCCATGGCGAAGAACCCGTTCAGCATGAACAGCGCCAGGACGACAATGATTTCCAGGATCAACATTCTGGCTTTCTATCGGCCGGTCAGGTTTGGCTGCAGGCGGAATCCGGGCGAGGCGTCGATCATAGCACATGACGTCTCTTGCGGTGCCCAGCGTCGCAATGGCCCGCCTACGGCGATGTCAGAAGCTTCTCCAGCTGCTGCAGCAGCTCGCCGTATTTGGCATAGTTACCCGATGCATATTGATGCTGCATTTCCTGAAACACGGCGCGCACGCGATCCAGTCTGCCACTGGTTTCCACCTCGGAGGAGACGTTCGGTCGCGTTGATGCGCCGACCAGGAGATCCTCCGCATCCTTGAGACTGTGCGCCCACTCGATCTTGCGGTCGTCGGGCAACAGCTGAGCCAGCACGATGCGGGCAAGCGTTGGAATTTTGGTCTGCTCGGCCTCGATGTAGACCGGCTCGATGGCGATGAGCTGGTTGCCGTTAAGCGGCAGCACGATCAGATTGCCGCGGATCACCTGGGAGCCATGCTGGTCCCAAAGCGTCAGATCCCCGGAAAATCGGCTGTCCGAATTGATCCGCGATTCGACTTGAGCCGGGCCGTCGATGAATGTCCCTTTCGGGAAGCGGAACGCAACCATCTTGCCGTAGTTTTCGCCGTCCGATAGGCCCGCCAGCCATCCCGCCATCTGGTTCTTCCCCGCCACCGACAGCGGCAGCATCAGCAGAAACTCCGGTCTTTCGGCTTTCGGAAGCTGCGCGATGACGTAATAGGGCCTGACTTCAATCTCGCGATCGCGATAGAGCTCGTGCGGCACCTCCCACCGGTCCTCGCGGTTGTAAAAGGTCGTGGGATTGGTCATGTGGTAGGTACCGTACATCTCGGCCTGGACGGTGAACAAATCCTCGGGATAGCGAATGTGGCGCTGGAGACTAGGCGGCATCTCGCTGCGATCCTTGAACAGACCAGGCAACATCTGTCGATAGGCCTTGATGATGGGATCGTGATTGTCGAAGACGTAGAACGTGACTGAACCGTTATAGGCGTCGATCACGGCCTTTGCGGAGTTGCGCAGATAGTTGCGGCCACGCAATGACGCTAGCGATCCGCGATAGGCGTCGCTGTAGGGATAGTTGGCCGAACTGGTATAGGCATCGATGATGTAGGAGTAGTGATCGCCATCGGCGACAATGTAGGGATCCCGGTCGAAGCTGAGGAACGGCGCGAGTCTTTCGACGCGTTCAACGATATTTCTCCGCAACAGCACCCGGCTTTCCGGAGTGAAGTATTCGGAAATGAACAGCCGCAATCCATCGGTCTCGTGCGCAACGACGAGCTTGCGCCAGAAGTTGGACAGCGGAATTCCGCCCTTTCCCTCGTAGACCGTCTCGGCGTTCGCCTGTCCTTGTGGAAAGTCGAATTCCTTTTCCGATGTGCGGACATAGACCCGGTCCCGGGTAAGGGCCCCGTAATATATCGCCCCCTGTTTGACCGCGAGGTCGCCCTTGGCGGTGAGGGGAATATCGTGCGCCCAGAGCAGAGGATTCCCCCGGCTATCCATTTCGTTGGCGGGGACGGCAACGGCGCCGTAGCCGTGGGTATATTTGAGGGCGAGATTTACCCAGACCTTGGCCTGATCGGGGAGTTTTTCCACGTTGAGTTCGCGCGCCGTGATCATGACCTGCCGCTCGACGCCATCGATCATGTACCGGTCGATATCGACACCGGCAAACGTATAGTACGGCCGCAGGCCCTGGATCTGCTGGAGCTGGGGTTCAAGCGCGCGCCAATCCCAGATGCGGGCGTCCTGCAGCGTTGCTCCACTTTTATCCAGATCCTCGCGGGTGAGCGGCGCGGCCGATACCGCGAATTCCCGTTCTTGCATCGACGCCCCGTCGAGATTGTACGCTTCCCGGGTGCCGGCGATGCTTCTGAGCAGAAACGGCTGCTCAAGCGTGATCTGGTTCGGACCGACATAAAGGCGCTCGACGGTCGCCGGAACGATCGCCGCTCCGAGATAGATGGCGACAAACAGGCCGCAGGGAACCAGCCAATGCGACGGCCGCATCGATAACCAGTTGCGAATCCGCGTGACGGAGGCTGCCGCCATCAGGATGAAGCCGGCGGCGACCCAACCCGTCACGACCAGGTTGTAGGCCGGAATCCAGAAGTTGACGTCGGCAAAAGAGCCGCCGGCAACGACCTGCGAATGTCCGTCGATGACGAGATGATAGCGGTCGAGCAAGCGGGCTGCGCCCGAGGCGAAGCAGAGAAGCGCTCCCAACACCAGGCCCTGGCGTATCCATCGCCCCCAGATCACCTCGCTTTGTGTTCGGGCATCGACGCCGCCTATCATGCGCAGCGATGGCCTGCTGCGCTGCGTGAGGTAATCGGCGAAATGCTCCCAGGGCCGTCCCGCGCGTGGATAAAGCCCAAGGCCGAACGCCGCCCAAAGCGCAATCGTTACGCTCAGAACAATCATGACAATCCCGACCAGGTCGTCATACCAGGGTAGCGCCAGCAGATAGAAGGAGATGTCCCTGCCGAACACAGGATCGCTGGCGCCGGTCGCGGTCGCACCGAGAAAACCCAACAGCGGCCTCCAGAGTGTCGTCGCGCTGAAGGCCACGACACTTGCAAAGATCAAGGCCGCAAACCATGGCGCGCTCTTCGGCACCGCCGGCAATGGCCGGCACAGGACGCGCAAATTGTAGCCTACGAAGATGCCGACGGAACAAAGCACGGTGACGAAAATCCCCGCCCTAAGCCCAAGCGCCAGCCAGTAGCGGTAGCGCTGGCCGAGTTCGTCGAACCAGTAGTTTTGCAGAGAGACAGTCATTGCTGCCTCGAAACAGATGATTCCGAGCACGGCTGCCGCAATGTAAGCGAGGTCGCGATAAAGGCGGTGCACGAACACAACCGGCGAACCGCCGCCTGCCCCGTTCAAGAAGGTGCGGCCGAGCGGAAGCGCCGCGAGAAGGATCAGAAGGAGGTAGCTGAGCTGGAACATCGCATTCCCCTTGCAGACTCTCTCGGTAGAAGTCGTGCCATTGATAGGAGAAGCGCTGGCGCGGCTATTGATCTTTCGCAAGCCGGGGCGGGGCGGTCGATCGGGTTTGCCTGCGGCGACAAGTCAAATACTATTTCCTGTCTATGCAATTGGGCGGCGCTTCATATTCGGCGCCTATAAGAAAGGATCGTGCTTCGTCCGGGGGCCGCAATTGTCCGCGCCAGCACGGGCAGTATCATGCACGGCAGATGGACCCGGCGCCGTCTTGACACGGATCAACACGGAACACCCACGCAGCGATAAGTAAGGAAAACTGTCCAAAGCAGCAGAAGGTGCAAGGTGCTTCCGATAGTGATCATGCTTTTGCTTCTGGTCGGGTTCTACGGCCTGTTTGCCGCTCTCGTGTTCTTTTCGGAAGGCGTGATCAAACCTGACTCGACATCGTGAGCCAGTCGCAAATCCAACCAGCAGGCAAGGAGCAAGGCGTGGCCCTGTATGTGCTGTTGGCGGCGGTCGCCGTTCTCGTCATCTATCTCTTCTATGCGGTCATTCATCCGGAGCGATTCTGATCGCAACCGAGGAACGCCATGACATCACAAGGCTGGCTGCAGATCGGATTGACGCTGCTGATCGGGCTGCTGATCAGCATCCCGGTCGGACGCTATCTGGCCCGGGTGGTGACCGACCGGACCACCCCGCTGGATCGTCTGTTCGACCCAATCGATAATTTCATCTACCTGCTGATCGGGCGACGGATATGCAGGGAGGCAATGGACTGGAAGGCCTATACGCTGCACATGCTGGCGACGAACTTCGTCATGGCCCTGATCATTTTCCTGATCCTGGTTTTTCAGGATTACCTGCCGCTCAATTCCCGGCACTTCCCCGGCATGGAGCCGGTGCTCGCGTTCAACACGGCGGTCAGCTTTATCACCAATACGGACTGGCAGGGTTATGGCGGCGAGACGACGCTATCGAACTTCAGCCAGATGGCGGCGATCACCTTTCCGATGTTCACCTCGGCGACGACCGGGTTCGTCGTCGCCATGGCGTTCATCCGCGCCTTCACGGTAAAGGACGGCGGCGCCAATCTGGGCAATTTCTACCGGGATTTGATCCGGTTTACCACGCGCGTGCTGATGCCGGCCTCGTTCGTGCTTGCATTGCTGATGATCCAGCAAGGCGAGCCGCAGACCCTTGCCGCCAATGTCGCCGCGCATACGGTGCAGGGATCATACCAGACGATCGCGCTGGGGCCGGTGGCCTCGCTCGAGACCATCAAGCACATGGGCACCAACGGCGGCGGGTTCTTCAGCGCCAACGCCGCTCATCCTTTCGAAAATCCGACCGCCATCACCAACCTGGCACAGATGCTGCTGATGATCGTGCTGCCAAGCTCGATCGTGCTCTGCTTCGGCGAGATGATCGGCACCCGCCGACAGGGCTGGGTTCTCTACGGCGTGATGGGCGCGCTGCTGATCCTTGTCCTGCCGCTCGTTATCATGCCGGAGCAAGCCGGCACGCCCTTGCTGGCGAAAGCGGGCATCGAGCTGGCGGCCGGCTCCAGTCAGCCCGGCGGCAACATGGAGGGCAAGGAGGTGCGCTTTGGCGTGGTCCAGAGCGGACTGTTCGCCGGCATCACCACCACCTTCACCACGGGCAGCGTCAACTCCATGCATGACAGCTTCACGCCACTCGGCGGCATGGGGACCTTTATCGGCATGATGCTGCAATGCGTGTTCGGCGGAAAGGGCGTAGGGTTTCTCGCCGCGCTGGTCTTCGGCATCGTCGGCGTCTTCATCGCGGGCCTGATGGTCGGACGGACGCCTGAGTTCCTGGGCAAGAAAATCGAGAAGCCCGAGATCGTCCTGGTCTCGCTGACGCTATTGATCCATCCACTGGTGATCCTGGTGCCCACCGGCTGGTCGGTGGTCGCGCCGTATGGCGTTGCCGCGATGGGCAATGCGGCGATGCACGGCTATTCCGAGGTGCTCTACGCCTTCGCCACCTCGGCGGCCAACAACGGCTCCGCCTTCTCCGGGCTGAATGCCAATACGCCCTGGTACAATCTGGCGACCGCCGTCGTCATCCTGCTCGGCCGCTATCCGCCGATCATCTTCATGATGGCGGTGGCGGGATCGGTGGCGGCGAAACCGACGGTGCCGCCCTCACGCGGCACCCTGCGCACCGACAGCTTGAAGTTCGGAATATTTTGGTTCGGCACCATCGTGGTGGTGGGCGCGCTCACGTTCTTCCCTGCGCTGGTGCTCGGACCCATCGCCGAGTTTTTCGCCATGAAGTCCGGGCTCGTCTTCTGAGCCGACGCGCAACAGGCAGGCGCCTGGAGTAACCAACATGAACGAATCGCCGGAAGTGAGCCTGCACAGAAAATTCGCTCGCAAGGCACCGCGCGTCGCGCCGGGCTTCGAGGCCTACGGCGCTCAGCTTTGGCGGCAGGCCGTTGCCGATTCCCTCATGAAGTTTGATCCGCGGACCCAGATCCGCAATCCCGTGATGTTCGTGGTCTGGCTCGGTGCGCTGGTGACCGTTTCGCTCACGATTCAGCCGGACCTGTTCGGACCCTCCAGCGCATCAGCAACCTATAACGGCGTTGTGACGGTCATTCTGGTGTTGACCGTATGGTTTGCGAACTTCGCCGAGGCCATGGCGGAGGGGCGGGGCAAGGCCAAGGCCGTCTCGCTGCGCCGTACCAAGACGGAGTTGACGGCCAGACGAGTCCAGACCTCCGGCGAAATCGAGCAGGTACCGGCGGCGAACTTGCGCAAGCAAGATGTCGTTCGCGTCGACAAGGGCGAGCTGATTCCGACCGACGGCGAGGTGATCGAAGGCATCGCCTATGTCGACGAGTCGGCCATCACCGGCGAGTCCGCCCCCGTGATGAAGGAGCCGAATACCGACATGTTCTCCACGGTGACCGCGGGCACCCTGTTGATCTCCGATTTCCTGCTCGTGCGTACGACGGCCAATCCGGGAGAAAGCTTCCTCGATCGCATGATTCATCTCGTTGAAGGGGCAAAACGGCAGAAAACCCCGAATGAGATGGCCCTGACCGTTCTGCTCGCAATATTGACGCTGATCTTCGTCATCGTGGTGGCGACGATGGCGCCGGTTGCGGTCTACTTGCAGGCGCGCATCAACATCGCCGATCTGATCGCGCTGCTGGTCGCGCTGATTCCAACCACCATCGGCGCCCTGCTGTCTGCCATCGGCATCGCCGGCATCGATCGCACCTTCCGGTTCAATGTGCTGGCCATGTCCGGCAAGGCCGTGGAGGCAGCGGGCGACGTGCAGACCCTTCTGCTCGACAAGACCGGCACGATCACCATGGGCAACCGGCAGGCGACCGAGTTCATTCCGCTGGCTGGAGCCAGCGCGAACGAGCTCGTTCAGGCCGCCTTCCTGGCCTCCGCTTTCGACACGACCCCCGAAGGACGTTCGGTGATCGTTTTCGCCGAAAAGCTCGGCGCCATCCGCGATCCCCTGCTGCAGCGCAGCCGGCGCATGGATTTCTCGGCTGAGACGCGCATGAGCGGCGTCGATATGCCTGATGGGCGAATGATCCGGAAAGGAGCGGTCAACGCCGTCGTCTTGCATGTGGCCCGGCAATTCGGTGGTTCCGAACCGCGCGACCTCGAGGCCGCGGCCAACCGGGTGGCGATGAAGGGCGCGACACCGCTGGCGGTCGCGGTCGATGGCAGGATCCTCGGTGTGATTGCACTATCGGACGTTCCCAAGCCCGGCATCCGCGACCGCATCGGGCAATTGCGCAATATGGGCATCCACACCGTGATGGTGACCGGCGACAATCCGGTGACCGCCGCCGCGATCGCCGCGCAAGCCGGCGTCGACGAATTCGTGGCGGAGGTCAAGCCGGAGGAAAAGCTCAAGCTGATCCGGCGCGAGCAAGCCCAGGGCCGCCTGGTGGCAATGACCGGTGACGGCACCAACGACGC
>JBKQRS010000261.1:0-11348 GCA_052143915.1 Bradyrhizobium sp. | reverse complement strand
GCCCCCAGTTCCGGGGCCTTCTTGCCAGCATCACTGATGTATTTTTACTCCGGCCAACCAATGCATCATTGCTCCGGCGTTGACAGCTGGACTGGACGTTTCGGTCAAGGACACGAGCGTCTGCATTGTGGATGACACGGGCAGGATCGTGCGGGAAGTGAGGGTGGCGAGCGAACCGGAAGCTTTGCTGCAGGTGCTGACGAACCCGACCTGCCACTTCAAGCGGATTGGACTGGAGGCCGGGCCGCTCTCGCAATGGCTTTTCAGTTCTCTGGCCGAAGCAGGCTTGCCGGCGATCTGCGTCGAGACGCGGCATATAAGGGCGGTGCTGAAGGCGCAGATCAACAAGACCGACCGCAATGACGCGCGCGGCATCGCGCAAATGATGCGAGCGGGGCTTTACCGCCCGGTGCATGTAAAGACGCTCCGCAGCCAAAAACTGCGAATGCTGCTGACCCATCGCAAGCTATTGCAGTCCAAGGCCATCGCCATCGAGAACGATCTGCGAGGTACTTTGCGCAACTTCGGCCTCAAGGTCGGAATGGTTGGCAAGGTGAGGTTCGAGGCCCGCATCCAGGAGCTTGTCGAGAATATCCCCGACTTGGCGGTACTGGTGGAGCCGCTGCTCATCGTCCGGCGGGTGCTCCGTGAACAGATCATCATCCTGCACCGCCGCTTGCTGGCTATCGTCCGGGAGGATGAGGTATGCCGGCGCCTGATGACGACCCCGGGTGTCGGCCCCGTGGTGGCGCTGACCTATCGCGCCACCGTCGATGTGCCAGCCCGGTTCCGCAAATCCAAGTCAGTCGGGGCGGTGTTTGGGCTGACCTGCTCCAGGTATCAATCGGGCGAGATCGATTGGAACGGCAAAATATCGCGCTGTGGCGATGAGATGATGCGGACGATGCTCTACGAAGCAGCTCAGAGCATGATGCATTCAAAAAAATGGTCATGGCTCAAGGCGTGGGCCATGCAGATCGCCAGGCGCCGCGGGATGAAGAAGGCGATCGTGGCCCTGGCTCGCCGGCTGGCCGTGATCATGCACCGCATCTGGATTGACGGCACCGAGTTCCGGTGGACCCGGGAGCAAGCCGCGGCAGCAGCATGAAAACAGTTCAGGATCAAACCCGATAGGAGAAAACCCGAGCTCCACCGAGCGGTGGAAAGATGTCCCTTGCGGGACGATGGATGAGGTGAGTTCGTATGTCCGCTTGGACCCGCCGTTCTTCAACGGCAAGGCCGACTAACAGATTGTTCCGCCTCGTCCTCGAATCCCATGATGGAAAGGCCCCGGTGCCGATTCCGAAGAGAAGCACGAGCCCGCGAGCGACATCGACACTGCATTGATGGATAGTCTGAAAGTGCTTGACCCCGAAGGGCCGATTAGAGAAGCGGATATAGAACGATTACCAGGGCTAACCCCAGCGACACGAAATAGACGACCCGGCGCCACCAAACGGTATCCCGTACAAGCTCTACGATCGGCAGGCGGTCGCCCGCTGCGTTGGTGGTGTCGAGCTTGATGATCTGCTCGAGTACCTGTTTCTGGCTTTCCTGGAGTTCCTGCACCGTGGCGGCGGGCAATCTCCCCGGCTGGGGCGCCGGGAGAGCAGGAGGCTGAATTGTGCCGTCGGCGGCGGTGGGCAATTGTTCGGCCGCGTCTATAGCGCTGAACGCAATCGCCGGACCGTAGGGAGGCAGAACGTCCAGTGTCCGAGGAGCTGCATCGGCTTAGACTTCGAGGTGCCAACACCGTCGCCGAACGTGGCGATCTGATCAGCGCCGGTAAGATCAAGAGCTTCATAGATCCGCCAAACGTTCGTTTTGTTTGACGCCGCTGCGCTGTTACCGGTGCCGTCAGAGAGCACGACCAGATTGCGCATGAGACTCTCCTGCGTGATGCAGCGTCAACACGGCGGCTATTTCGATTGCGGGGTGGGCCCGTTCCTCGCGTCGACTTTTCAAGTTAGTTCGCTCGTTGTTCGGCGGTCGACTTGTTCACCACTCCTCAACCAACTGTCACCAGCAGTCGAAAAGATCACAAATGAGGCCATCGCACAATCAAAGATTGCGAATCGATATTTCTCTAAGCCGAAAAGCGATCTCCGGCTAAATGGATAATTTGAATGACTGGCTACGCAACAGGCACCCAATGATCGCATTTTCGAGACGATGTGAGAAAAAACCGCCAGTCGCTGAGCCGGCGTCAACCGAATGCCCTCTAGTCGTGCAATGCGGACCTCGATGTTCCATAACAATGGATTTGCGAATGTCGACTCGCGAGCCATGCAGCCAAACGTAATTCTCAGAGCCGCCTTGAGTTGATGCCAACCTGCAATCGAAAGGGCTGCGCGCGAGAACCGCGCAGCCCATTGTTGCTTCCGATGACCGTCAGAACATCAAATTATCCTTCACCAGCACCCAGCGGCCGTGCCGGATCTGCTGCACCTGCGTGATGGTGTTGGCGAGATGATCGGTCTTGGAGAACTTGGTCGGCGGGGAACTGAAGATGTCGTAGAACTTCTCGCCTGACTCCAGCGAATCAAGCATCTTCTGGCCCGTCAGGTCCTTACCGGCCTTCTCCGTATAAAAGGCAAAGGTTTCGATCGCATTGTAACCTATAATCGCCTGAGTATTTGCATCGGTGCCGAACATCTTTTTATAGTTGACCAACCAGTCCTTCACCTTGCCTCTGGCGGTGTCCTCATAGGGAATCTCGAAGCCTGACGCGGCATAGAGTCCCTCGACTGCATCCTTGCCGAGCGTTGGCACTTCGAGCACGTTGGTCGGCGTAGCTCCGAGGAAGGTCACGTCCCAGCCCAGCTTCTTCGCCTCGCTCATCGCGCCGATGGTTTCGCGGATGACGGTGCCGAGCACCACCAGATCGCAGCTGTCAGATTTCATCTTGGCGACCTGCGCGCTGAAATCGGAGGCGCCGCGCTTGTAGCTTGTGATCGAGGCCGGCTGCACCTTCATGGCTGCGAGCTGCTGGTTGAAGCCATCAAGCACGTTTTTGCCGTACTCGTCGTCCTGGTGCATGATGCAGGGCTTTTTAAAAGCCTTCCAATCCATCATGTATTTGAGTGCGGCGCGCGTGCTCTCGACATACGGCAGGAGGTTGTTGAACTTCAGCCGTTCCTGGGGCTTTGCCGGATCGAACTTGAAGGTGAATTCGGCGGCTGTGAGCGGAAACAGCTGCAGCACGCCGGCGTCAAACAGCACATCCTGCGCGGCGAGAACGGTCGGCGATCCCATCGGCCCGATCATGGCGAAGATCTTGTCGCGCTCCACCATCTTTTGCGAGGCCAGCACCGCCTTCTTTGGGTCGTAGCCGTTGTCCTCAAGGATCATGCGAATCTTGCGGCCGTTGATGCCGCCGGCTGCATTGATTTCCTCGACCGCCATCTTCATGCCGTTGGAAACCGGCACGCCCCATACCTTTATCGGACCCGACAAATCCTGATGGGTGCCGATCACGATCTCGTTCGCCGAGATTCCTTCGTTGGTGACCTTGGTTTGGGCTGCGGCCGGCAGATGGGTCAGCGCGAGGGCGCCGACCGCAAGGCCCAGCGCCTTGAACGACTTCGACATTGCAGTCTCCTCTTCCTTGGCCCGTGTTGAGCGAAGGGTCGGGCCCTTCAATCCTTCGCCGTATCCGTTTTCGCTATTTTCACGCCACCGCCCGGTCGCCATACATGGCGTTGATTTCGCTGGCGTAACGCTTGTTCACAAAATTCCGCTTCAGCTTCATGGTCGGCGTCAATTCCTCGTCCTCCGGCGTCAATTGACGTTCGATCAGGAAGAATTTCTTGATCGTCTCAACGCGTGCGAAGCTGGCGTTCACCACCTCGATCTCGCGCTGGATCAGGTTCTGGATTTCCGGCGCACGGCACAGGCTCGCGTAGTTGGTGAAGGGAATGTCGTGGTCCTGAGCGTATTTCTCGACATTCTCCTGATCAATCATCACCAGGCAGGTGAGGTAGGGACGCTTGTCGCCGATCACAACGGCGTCGGAAACGTAAGGCGAGAATTTGAGCTGGTTTTCGATTTCGGACGGCGTGATGTTCTTGCCTCCGGAGGTAATGATGATGTCCTTCATCCGGTCGGTGATCTTGACAAAACCTTCATTGTCCATCGTTCCGACATCGCCGGTGTGCAGCCATCCCCTGGTGTCAACGGTCTCCGCGGTTTTTTCCGGCTGGTTCAGATAGCCCATGAACAGAAAGTCACCTTTGATAAGGATTTCGCCTTCCGGCGAGAGCGCAACCTCGCCCCACGGCACGGCCCTGCCGACCGAGCCGAGCTTGATTCGTCCTGGCGGCATCAAAGTCGCGACACCGCAGTTTTCGGTCTGGCCGTAGACTTCGCGCATATCGACGCCGAGCGCGAGATACCAGCGGATCAGATCCGGCGCGATCGGCGCAGCCCCGGTGAAGGCGAGACGGCAGCGATCAAGCCCAAGCATGCGGCGGATGTTGCGGAACACCAGCCAATAGGCGATCCGGTTGGCAAGCCGCAGCGACAATGACGGCGTCTCGCCCTGAAGCTTGCAATCGGTCATTTGATAGCCGACCGCGATCGCACGGCGATATGCCCAGTTCTGCATCGCGGTTGCATCCTTCAATGCAATGGTGATGCCGGAATAGAACTTCTCCCATATGCGCGGCACCGCGAGAAACAGGGTGGGCTGCACCTCACGCAGATTATCGGGAACCGTTTCCGGGCTTTCGGCGAAATTCATCACAGATCCCAAAGCAACCGAGAGATAATAGCCGCCGACCCGCTCGGCGACATGGCAGAGCGGCAGGAACACAAGCCGCTCCTCGGCATCGGTCGAGGGAAACAGGTCGTTGGCGTGGCGCATCTGGTGCACGACGCTGCGGTTCGCATGCATCGCGCCCTTGGGCGGCCCGGTCGTGCCTGATGTATAGACCAGAATGGCGAGGTCGTTCGCGCCGCGGCTTGCAACTATTTCGTCCCACAGCGCTTCGCGGCCCAGCATGTGGTTGCGCCCCAGCGCCATGAACTCCGCAAGCGACATCACCATCGGATCGGAAAAGCCGCTCAGGCCCTCCATGTCGAACACCACGATGCGCTGCAGGGTTGGGCAACGCGACCGGCAGGTCAGGATCTTGTCGAGTTGCTCCTCGTCCTCCACGAAGAGGACCTTGGTTCGGGAATCCTTGATGAGATATTCCACCTGCACGGTAGAATCGGTCGGATAGATGCCGGACGAAACGCCGCCGGCGCATAGAATGCCCATATCGGCGAACACCCATTCCGGCATCGCGTTGGCCATGATGGAAGCGATGTCGCCGGGCCGGAAGCCGACCGCGTCCAGTGCATACGCGATTTCTCTCGAAATCTGCAGCCACTCGCGCCAGCTGGTCGGCTGCCAGATTCCGAATTTTTTCTCGCGGATCGCGGGGCTATCGCCTCGAGTCTGAACCGCGAGCAAAAAGCTCTTCGCGATCGTGTCAGCGACCGTCAGCACCGCCGGTCCGGCCATGCCCGGTTCCCTCCTCTGCTTGGCCCGCTTTGGCGCGCCGGCTCCGACGACCGGTCTTAATCTTTGCGGAAGCGGCGCGTATCTAACGCCACGTTTTCTTCTTTTTCCAGCGTCGTTCACCCCTCGCGCCGGCTTCCTTGGCGCCGAGATAGAACTCCTGGATATCCTTGGAATGCATCAGCCGCTCACATGTGTCGTTCATGACCACCCGGCCGATTTCAAGCACATAACCATAGTGCGCAGTCTGAAGCGCGACTTTCGCATTCTGCTCGACCAAAAGAATTGACATGCCCTGCTCTTCGTTGACCCGCCGGATAATGGCAAAAATCTCCTTCACCAGTATCGGCGACAGGCCGAGCGAGGGTTCATCCAACAATAGTAGCGTCGGCCGGTTCATCAACGCGCGCCCAATCACTAGCATCTGCTGTTCGCCGCCGGAGAGCTGGCCGGCCGGCTGATCGAGCCGCTCCTTCAGGCGTGGGAAATAGCCGTAGACGCCTTGAAGATCCTCAGCGACCCCGTCGCGATCCCGGCGCGGATAGGCGCCCATCATCAAATTCTCGCGCACGGAAAGGAACGGAAATACCTCGCGCCCCTCGGGCACATGGCTTAGGCCCAGCCGCACGATCTTGTCGGCCTCCATCCGCTGGATCGGCCTGCCCATAAACTCGATCGAGCCCTTCTGCGGATCGATAATGCCGGAAATCGTCTTGAGCACTGTGGTCTTGCCGGCGCCGTTGGCGCCAAGCAGCGTCACGATCCGTCCGCGCGGCACCTCGAGGCTGATGCCCCGGATCGCCATGATCGGCCCATAATAGCTCTCGATGTTACTAAGCTTGAGTATGATGTCGGGCGCGCTCATGGCATCCTCTCAAGCGCCGAGGTAGGCGGCAACGACGTCGGGATGGTGCTGCACTTCGGCAGGGGTTCCCATTGCCAGCACGCGACCATAGTTCAGCGCAATCACCCGGTCGGAAACGCGATTCACCAGCGTCATGTCGTGCTCGACCATGATCACGGTGATGCCGAGCTCGGACTTCATATCCCTTATCCAGAACGACATGTCGTCGGTCTCCTCGACGTTCAGCCCAGAGGACGGTTCGTCGAGCAGGATCAGTTTTGGTTCGGAACAGAGTGCGCGTGCCAACTCGATGACCTTCCGAACGCCGTAAGGCAGCCCTGAGATCAGCTTGTCGCGATAAGGTTCCAGATCGAGAAATTCGATGACCTGCTCGACGCGGCGGCGATGGGCTTTTTCATTCGCACGGACGCTCGGCAGGAACAACAGCTCCTGCCAGAGCCGAGTAGTGCAATGCCGGTGCCGGCCGACCAGGAGGTTGTTGAGCACGGTCGCATTCTCGAACAGTTCGATATTCTGAAACGTGCGGGCGATGCCGAGCTTGGCGATGCCGTAAGCCGGCTCGTTGGTGATGTCCTGGTCCTCAAAGAAGATCCTGCCCGAGGTCGCGGTGTAGATGCGCGAAATCAGGTTGAAGATCGAGCTCTTGCCGGCACCATTGGGCCCGATGATCGAGAGTATCTCGCCTTTCTCCACCGCGAAGGAGACGGCATCAACGGCTTTCAGACCGCCGAAACGTAGGGAGAGATTTTCGGCGCGGAAATAGCTCATCGATTCCGCTCCGATTTCACATAGATCTTCTGTCGCTTGAAGGTGGCGCGCTTGTAGAGCGGGAACAGCTGGAAGAACAATTTTATCTTAAGCCAGCGGCCGTACAGGCCGAGCGGCTCAAAGAGCACGAACAGCATGATAATGACGCCGTAGATCGCGCCCTTCAGGCCATTGGCGGAGGCAAAGGCCGCCACACTGTCCTGAATACGCGCAGCGCGCGAACTTCCTGCGCCAAGCGCCGCAGCAAGGCCTCCGATGAGGCCCGGCATATCGTCCTTCAGATAGGTCAGGAACGGGTCGATCATGACGATGAAGATCGCTCCCAGCACCGCGCCGTGCAGGCTGGAAGTTCCGCCGATCAGGATCACGATGATGAACTCGATCGAGAGCTGCAAGGTGAACATTTCCGGACTGATGAAGGAGAGCTTGTGGGCGAACAGGCAGCCGGCAAAGCCGGTGATTGCGGCACTGATGGCGAACGACTTCACCTTGTAGAGGGAGACGTTGATGCCTATGCTGCGCGCCGCCGTCTCGCTGTCGCGGATCGCGATGAATGCGCGACCCGTCGGCGAGCGCAACAGGTTCAGCGTGCCGACGACGGTCAGGATCAAGACGGCAAGGCAGAGGAAATAGAATGCGGGACTGTCGCGCGGCACCTGTGTGCCGAGCCACTCGATGGTCTTGACCCGCATGCCTTCGTTGCCATGAGTGACGCTTTCCCACCGTGCTAGGATTTCCTCGACGATGAAGGCAAGGGAAATCGTGGCGATGACGAGATAAATGCCCTGCAGCCGGAGCGCCGGAAATCCGACGATCGCGCCGATGACGCCGGTCAGTAGCCCGGCGGCAAGGAAATACACCGGAAAGGGAACGTTGAACTGCTGCAGATAGGCAGCGGTATAGGCGCCGATGGCTAGAAAGGCGGCGTGGCCGAGCGAGGCCTGCCCCGTAAAGCCGGTGAGGATCAACAGCGCCACGCCGACGGTGGCGTAGATGCAGACAAAGACCAGCTGGCTGACCATGTAGCTTGAGAGAACGAACGGCGCGATCGCCAGCAGGATCAGTAGCGTGCCGTAGGACAACACATGACCCGAGTGCGGGAACAGCCGGATGTCGTCTTCGTAGTCGGTCTTGAAAAAAAATCGCATCGGTGCGCCCTCAGACTTTCTTGCGCATGGGAAGGCCGAACAGGCCCTCCGGCTTGAGCAACAGCACCAGCAGGAGAACGAGATAGGGCGCGACGTCCTTCCACCCCTGCGGCAGATAGAAGCCGGCCATGCTCTCGATCACGCCGATCAGGACGCCGCCTACCACAGCGCCGGGAATCGAGCCGAAACCGCCGAGCACGGCGGCCGGAAACGCCTTCAGCCCCAGCACCAGGCCGACATTGGAGTGGATGAAGGTGATCGGCGCGAGCAAGACGCCCGCGCAAGTCGCGACCGCCGCGCTGATCGCCCAGACGATCGAAACCACGCGCTTGACCGGAATGCCCATGTAATAGGCGGCCAGCATGTTCTCGGAACTGGCACGCATGGCGGTCCCAAGCGTGGTCTTGTTGAAGAAGAGGTAAAGCAGGGCGCAAAGGATGATAGTTGCTGCGATCACCGAGAGCTTGTCATAGGCCAGCACGAGAGTGCCGATCCGCAAGACCCCCTCGCTGAACGGCGTCTCGATCTTGAAGTCGTCGGTGCCCCAGACCATGCCGGTTATCGAGCGCAGGAAATATCCAAGCCCGATCGTCGCCATGATTATGGAGAATTGCGGATAGCCCAGGATCGGACGTACCACTAGCCGCTCCGCCAGTACGCCGAACAGCGCCATTGTGAGGACCGCGGCGGCAAAACCGATCCAGTAATTGAGCCCGAGAATGCCGATGTAAGTGAAGGCGAAGAATCCACCCAACATCATCAGGTCGCCCTGGGCAAAATTGACGACCTCGGTGGCTTTGTAGACAAGAACGAAGCCGAGCGCGATCAGCCCGTAGACGCAGCCGAGCGCAATGCCACTCACCAGTTGCTGAACAAAGTCCAGCATTTTTTTCCTCCCCGGGGCGCGCGGCAATTCTCTTGACGCCTTCGCACCCCCGTCTTTCGCGTTTCCGTTCGGGAAAACGCTGAAAGACTGCACATTGTCCGGTGCTATTCAGCCCCAATACGCTGATCTCTGTCAACAAAGCGCTGATTTTCATTTCGGAAATCGGAGTCTTGCGCCCCTCGATTCGCAGTGCGAGGTGAAAACGACCAGTCGAGCTCTGAGCGGACATTGTCCAATTTCGCGGCCATACTCTGCGATTTCCTTGGAGGAAGATTGCAATCGTGATCCAGTCCGTAATGCGCGACTAAGTCTCGATAGAATTCCGCATGACGCCTCGCAGCCTGTTCGGCTTCATCAGCCTTAGCCACCCTGGTCCGAAAGCGCCATAAGCTGGTATCCGTTCGACTTCGACATCCCATAACTATGGATCAGCGAATGTTAGCCGGCAGCCAATAGCGGAACTAACAATTCACCCGACAGCGCTGAGCCTCAGTTGCCATCTCAGCCCGGCGGGAGGATGCTGTCGCTCGCGGCCACCATGGAGAGGAGCATGAGCAAGACAGGTCTGGACAATCGCCATCGCAACCACGATGGCGAAATCAGCCATAAGCACGGAAACACCCTCGTCCGCGCGTTGCGTAGGATTTACGGACAGAGCTTCGCAGCCGGCTATCCTGAAACCGAGAAGCTGAGCGAGGTCTTGCTTCAGCTAAACGAGACGTCGCTGAGCCAGACCCGCCGCGATCATGAAACCGGCCACTTGGAGCACAAGATCGCCGACGCTTCGAAGTGAGGCCACGAATGGCGAAGACCCTACTTTCGATACAAGCTCTGCGGTGGCGGGCATTGGAAGAAATTCGACAGCAACCCGGTTGTTCGAGTGAAGCGAGCATCGCAATAAATCGCGTCACCGATGACCGTGCAAAGAGTAACTGGTCGATGTGCGTGGTATCTGCTGGCGCTGCCGATGCTAATACGGCGGCTCGCGCGGCACTCTACGTCCAAAACGCCTTGCGCCAAGACTACGATCTGATGACGGATTGACCGCAGGGCTGACATTCACTGCGGGATAACGCAGCAAATCCAGCGTCTATCTCAGCACCGTTCCGAAGACATGATCCCAAAGAGTTGTGCTGACGCCGTAGTTTCGCGTCACGAATTTATGATGGTTTCGGTGATGCTTTAGCAGCGGAAGCCGCGAATGTTTTTGGCCGTGATGCGCGCAGTGATGCACGAACAGGTACCAAGCATAGGCAACTAGCGCGCCCGCAAGGAAAGCGCCGCCGGCTATAAAATAGACCAGCGCGAAACAAATCCATATTTGCCAAAAAATTGTGAGTACGGCTTCATCAGGATTGGCATGATGTAGCGCATGTTCCCTTGGCGCGAGATCGTGCAGCACAAAGCGATGGACCGCGTATTCGGCAAGCGTCCAAGAGAATACACCGCCGACGAAAACCGCAGCGGCAGAGCCTATTTCGAGTGGCGAGATCACTAGCAGAACGATCGCGAAAATGGACACAACCAACATTTCGCCGAAATAGATGATGGCCGTCATGAGCCCACCTCTAAGCGCTAGCGGGGGCAGCAGATACCGGAGCCAACGGTCTCCTAGGGAGGGTTAGCCGGTTTTGGTCCATTGCGCGATATCGTCAGGTGCTTCGAAGACGCAGATCACGGCACCGTTGTCCATCACAATTTGGGTCTTGGGATAACCGTCCTGAGCGTCAATCAGCGTCATCTGCAGGATGCGCGAAAGATTGACCCAAACGCTAGCCTTGTCGTTGGTCGTAAGCTTCAAAATCATCGCGGCAACTCCGTGGTTGCGCCAGATAGCAGCCACCAGCGGCCCTGGGGCAGCTATTCGTGATGCCCTGAGCAGAATATCGTTTCGGGAGGGTCTTGTACGCCCCGCACGCTGGCTTACTTGCAGGGTGGTTAGCACTCGCTAGCCTCGACTGCTATTTAGTCCAAGCAACAACAATCAGAAAATAAGAGGACAGCATGAAATTCCGTCCGCTTCACGACCGCGTTGTGGTCAAGCGTATCGACGCCGAAGAGAAGACCACTGGCGGCATCATCATTCCGGACAGCGCCAAGGAAAAGCCGTCCCAGGGAGAAATCACGGCGGTCGGGCCAGGTGGCCGTGACGAAGCCGGCAAGTTGATTCCGAAG
>JBKQRS010000260.1:0-24935 GCA_052143915.1 Bradyrhizobium sp. | reverse complement strand
ACCGCATCAAGTCCGGCGATGTCGTCGCCGAGATCGAAACCGACAAGGCGACGATGGAGGTCGAGGCGACCGATGAGGGCACCCTCGGCAAGATCCTGATCCCCGAGGGCACCGCCGACGTCGCGGTCAATACGCCGATCGCGACCATTTTGGCCGACGGCGAAAGCGCTTCCGACCTCGGCAAGGCGCCGGCGCCGAAGGCGGCCCCGGTTGCGCCGGCGATTGCGCAAGAAGCGGCTGGTGCGCGCTCGCCGGTCGGCGAAGGCCAGCCGGCGATCCACGCGCCGCAAGCGCCCGTTGCCGCCAAAACCCTCGCCGCGGCCGATCCGGAAGTGCCGGAAGGCACCGAGATGGTGACGATGACCATCCGCGATGCCTTGCGCGACGCCATGGCCGAGGAAATGCGCAGGGATCCCGATGTGTTCCTCATGGGCGAGGAGGTCGCGGAATATCAGGGCGCCTACAAGGTCAGCCAGGGACTGCTGCAGGAATTCGGCGCCAATCGCGTGATCGATACGCCGATCACCGAGCATGGCTTTGCCGGCATCGGCGTCGGCGCGGCGATGGCCGGCTTGAAGCCGATCGTCGAGTTCATGACTTTCAACTTCGCCATGCAGGCGATCGACCAGATCATCAACTCCGCGGCGAAGACGCTGTACATGTCGGGCGGACAGATGGGGTGTTCGATCGTGTTTCGCGGCCCGAATGGCGCGGCCGCGCGGGTCGCTGCCCAGCACAGCCAGGATTACTCCGCCTGGTATTCGCAGATCCCGGGCCTCAAGGTGATCGCGCCGTTTTCGGCCGCCGACTACAAGGGGCTGCTGAAGGCCGCGATCCGCGATCCCAACCCGGTGATCTTCCTCGAAAACGAGATGCTGTACGGTCATTCCGGCGAGGTGCCGAAGCTCGATGATTACGTGATCCCGATCGGCAAGGCGCGCGTGGTGCGGGCAGGCGGCCATGTCACCATCATCTCATGGTCGAACGGCATGTCTTACGCGCTGAAGGCTGCCGAGGAACTGGCGAAGGAAGGCATCGAGGCCGAGGTCGTCGATCTGCGGACGCTGCGTCCGCTGGATACCGAGACCATCGTCGCCTCGGTGAAGAAGACCGGCCGCGCCGTTACCGTGGAGGAAGGCTGGCAGCAAAGCGGCGTCGGGGCTGAAATCGCCGCAAGGATCATGGAGCATGCCTTCGACTATCTCGATGCGCCGGTGGCGCGGGTCTCGGGCAAGGACGTGCCGATGCCCTATGCCGCCAATCTCGAAAAGCTCGCATTGCCCTCGGTGGCCGAGGTGGTCGCGGCCGCCAAGGCCGTTTCGTATCGGTGACGCATGGCCGGTCCCAGGGAGCAGCCGTTGCCGCCGGACGTCATCGGGCGCGATGATGCCACGGAGGTGTTGCGCGCCTTCGTGGTCGATGGCGGACTTTCCATCGCGTTCGCGCGCGCGTTCGAGGAACCGGATATGTGGGGACTGCTGCTGGTCGACGTCGCGCGCCATGCCGCGCGCGCTTATGCTCGCGAGAGCGACTACAGCGAGGACGAAGCGCTGAGGCTGATCATCGACATGTTCGAAGCCGAAATCGCGCGGCCGACCGATACCGGCAGCACTGCGCCGCGGTCGCAACAGGGGCACTGACGTTGGCAATTGAAACCTATCATTTCGACTTTATGGCGGAAGCCATTCGCGAAGCCGAGATCAGCATCGCCGAGGGCGGATTGCCGATCGGGGCGGTGCTGACGCGCGACAGGAAAATCATCGCGCGCGGACATAACCGCAGGGTGCAGGAGCAGAACGTCATTCTGCACGGCGAGATGTCATGCATGCGCAACGCCGGGCTAATTCCGTTTCATGACACCGTCATGTATACGACGCTGTCGCCTTGTTCGATGTGCGCGGGCGCGATCGGGCTTTTCAAGCTTTCGCTTCTTGTGATCGGCGAGTCCGTTACGTTTCCCGGAAGCAAGGACATCCTGACGCAGTTCGGCATTCCCTATATCGATCTCGAGGACGAGCGATCGGTCAACATGATGAAATCATGGCGATCGGTTCCCGCCAACGAGCGCCTCTGGCAGGGCGATATCGGCAATTGAAACGGGTTCAAGAGCATGATGCGGAAAAGTGGGAACCGGTTTTCCCTCGCGACAAACGCAAAAGCGTTTGCGCGGAGATCATGCACAGGCAAAGAGATGAGAGTATGATCCGATTCAATCCAATCGGATCATGATCTAGGCGGCGCCAAGTCACCAGCGGCGCCAAGTCACCACCAGACAGGAATGATCGCATGAAGGCCTATGTCTATGGCGCCAACGGCGCTGCAATCACCGATATCGCCAAGCCGTCTCCGAAGGGCACCCAGGTCCTGGTCCGCGTGCGCGCCTGCGGCCTCAATCGCGCCGACCTCGGCATGACCAAGGGTCACGCCCATGGCAATGCCGGCGGCGCCGGCTCCGTGCTGGGGATGGAGTGGGCAGGCGAGATCGCCGAGATCGGACCCGACGCCACAGGTGTCAAGGTCGGCGACAAGGTAATGGGTTCGGGCAGCGCGGCCTTCGCCGAGTACACGCTGGCCGATCACGGGCGGCTTTTCCGCGCGCCGTCGAACATGAACTTCGAGGAAGCCTGCACCCTCCCCATCGCAATCTCCACCATGCACAACGCGGTGGTGACCGTGGGCGCCCTGCAGCCCGGCCAGGCCGTCATGATTCAAGGCGCCAGTTCGGGTGTCGGATTGATGGCGCTGCAGATCGCAAAGTTCAAGGGCGCCAGGCTCGTGATCGGCTCCTCAACCGATGCAATACGCCGCGGGCGGCTGAAGGAATTCGGCGCCGATCTGGCGGTGGATTCCAGCGATCCCGGCTGGGTCGATCAGGTGCTGCAGGCGACCTCCGGCGAAGGCGTCGACCTGATCGTCGACCAGGTTTCGGGCAAGGTCGCCAGCCAAAATCTCAAGGCCACCAAAATCAAGGGCCGCATCGTCAATGTCGGCAGGCTGGGCGGGACGCACGCCGATTTCAACTTCGATCTGCACGCCGCGCGCCGCATCAATTATATCGGCGTCACCTTCCGCACCCGCACCATCGAGGAAATCCGCGAGATTTTCGACGAGGTCCGCAAGGATATCTGGCCGGCGGTGGAATCGCGCAAACTGCAATTGCCGATCGACAGGGTGTTTGCCTTCGGCGATATCGGGCAGGCCTTCGAACACATGGAAGCCAACAAACATCTCGGCAAGATCGTCGTGACATTGTAAAAAATTCGCCATCGCCGGGCGATGATGCAGTCGGGCATTCTTCATACCGGGTTCACCATCGCGAAGTGATAAATTTCTATTGCGACTAAGTGGCGATTGCGTCCTGCCCGCGTCTTTAATGTTCCATGACGGGCTGCTAAACCCGCGCCCATGAGCCATCCCGTTCACACGACCAAATCCCGCGTTGCGGCAATTTCGATTTTCGCCAGCGCCGGCATGGCCACGGCCAAATTCGTGGTCGGCATCGCCATCGGCAGTCTCGCCCTGATTTCGGAAGCGCTGCACTCCTCCGTCGACGTGGTCGCGACCGTCGTCACCTGGATGGTGGTGCGGGTTTCCGACCGCCCTGCGGATAAGGAACATCACTACGGCCACGGCAAGCTTGAAAGCCTGTCGGCGCTCGGCATCATCGCGATGCTCTATGTCTTGGCCGGCGGAATTCTGGTGGAATCCTACAGCCGCCTGCGTGAAGGCGCTCCGCCACCCACGCTGTCGGCGATCCCGTTCATCGTGCTGCTCGCCGACATCGCGGTGAATTTCTGGCGCGCCCGCGCGCTGCACCGCGCCGCGCACGAGACCAAGAGCCAGGCACTGGCCGCCGACGCACTGCATTTTGCGTCGGACGTGCTTGGCTCGGTCGCCGTCATTGTCGGACTTGCGCTGTCGGGACTGGGTTATGCCTGGGGCGATGCCGCCGCCGCCGTCGGCGTGGCGGTCATGATCGCGATGCTGGGCCTGCGGCTGGCGCGCTCCACCTTCGAAACCCTGGTCGACCGCGCGCCCGAAGGCGCGTCGGAGGCGGCTACCGCCGCGATCAGGGCAGTGCCGGGCGTGCTCGATGTCGAGCGGCTGCGGGTTCGGATGGTGGGATCGACCCACTTCATCGACGCCATCGTTCAGGTGCCGCGTACCTACCCCATCGACCGCGTCGAAGAGATCAAGCGGAGGGCGCAAGCTGCGGTCGCCAAAGCGCTCGAGGATGCCGACCTGACCTTCACCGCCGTGCCGGTCGCGCGCGACAATGAGAGCGTCCGCGAGCGTATCATGGTGATCGCGCGCAATTCCGGCCTCGCGGTTCACCATGTCACCGTGCACGATCTCGGCGGCAAGCTCACCGTCAGCATCGACCTCGAAGTCGACGGCGATATGGCGCTGACGGCGGCCCACGACATCGCCCAGGGGCTCGAACGAAGTATTCGCGACGAATTCGGCGAGGATGTCGAAGTCGACACCCACATCGAGCCGCTCGAACCGGAACTGCCGCTCGGCTCCGATGCCGCACCGGAGCGGGTCGAAGCCATCAGGGCTGCGCTGTCGCAGTTCGCCGCCAATGGCGCGATCCACGACATACACAGCGTGCGGGTGCGCGACACCGATGCCGGTGAGATCGTGAACTTTCATTGTCGCGCCGCGCCGTCGATGAGCGTGATCAAGGTTCACGAGAACGTCGACGAGATCGAGCGCGCATTGCGACGCGCCTTTCCGACCGTAAAGCGCGTGATCAGTCACGCCGAGCCGCCGGACGCGTAGCCGCCGCGCGCGTTCCCCTTTCGGACTCACTTCGCAGGCGTTTTTGCGAAGATTTTGGGGGGCTGATTCTCCGTGGACAAGATTTATTTGCATTAACGAATCGTTGACTCTCGACAGCCCGCAAAAACTGGATTCAAATATCTCTGATTCGGAAGCACTGGGGTTCTTCCGAACGGGGTACAGAAAAGTTTTCCGAGGGGGCCAAAGGCATGGCGCGTGCACACGCGGCGAGCGCGTGCGTGCAATCCGATTCGATCAAAGGATTGGCGCAATCGATCGCAAAACCGGCCTACCACAGGCTGCTATTAGCGGAGCCCGCTCTCCGCCGAGCCGTGCCCACCCTGATCATTGCGTTCCTTATCACGATTTGCCTTGGCGCATTCGTGCAGGTGATCGATCAGAACCGCCAAAAGCGCACGTCGATCAAGCGGGACCTGGCCGCGGTCGCCGAACTGCTTGCCGAGCGTATCGACCGCATCACGTCGGTTCGACAGGATCGCGCGGCATCATTTGAGCGCCTGCAGCTCCTGCTGCCCGGCCTGATTCCGTCCTGGGCAGTCGCGGCCGGCAGGCACGTCATCGTCACCGGCATGGACCAGCGCATTCTCGCCCGTATCCCCATTGAATCGGGGATTGGCGACGCTAACCGCATCCTCGATGTCATCAGTGCGGTGCTGCCCCTGAGCACGCCCGGGCAGCTGGCTGCCGTGACCGACGTCACCCTGCCGAACGGCAGCGAGGGGCTGGCGGTCCGCCACGTCATTAAATCGTTGCCCGGTCAGGTGATCATCATTCAGGAAAAGGTCGATTCGATTTGGCGCTCGGACGCAGCCTTATCGGTGACGCTTTCCGCCACCACCGGCTTTGTCGTGCTGATCCTGGGCTTCGCGTTCCACTGGCAGTCGACCCGCGCACGCGAGGGCGATTTGATCAATGACGCCGTGCGCGGACGCATCGACACCGCGCTCAATCGCGGACGTTGCGGGTTGTGGGATTGGGACCTCTCTCGCGGCAGAATTTTCTGGTCACAATCGATGTTCACGATGCTCGGCCTCGAGAACCGCAGCGACCTCCTGACCTTCGGCGAGGTCAATGCCCTGGTAAAATCCGACGACATCGACCTGTTCGCGATCGCCGACCAGCTTATTTCCTCGAAAATCAATCACATCGACCAGACCTTCCGCATGCAGCACACCGACGGTCACTGGATCTGGCTGCGGGTGCGCTGCGAGATCAGCCAGGGCGCGGCCGATGCCGGCCTGCACCTGATCGGCATCGCCGTCGACATCACCGAGCAAAAGAGTCTGGCGGAAAAAACCATAGAAGCCGACTTGCGGCTGCGCGACGCGATCGAGACCATCCCGGAAGCCTTCGTATTGTGGGATGCGGGAGACCGGCTGGTGCTCTGCAACTCGCATTTCCAGCGGCTGCACAAGCTGCCGGATTCAGCGGTGACGCCGGGCACGTCCTATGAAACCGTGATCGAAGTCGGCAGGATGCCGGAGGTCCGCACCCGATTGCACGAAGTCGCCAACCAGGCGCCGGGCGCGCGAACCTTCGAGGCGCAGCTCGACGACGGAAGCTGGCTGCATATCAGCGAGCGCCGGACCAAGGACGGCGGCTACGTCTCGGTCGGAACCGACATCACCCGCATCAAGGAGCACGAACAGAAGCTGGTCGAGAACGACCTTCGGCTGCGCGCCACGGTGATCGACCTGAAACGCTCGCAGGCCGCGCTCGAAGGGCAAGCCATCGAACTCGCCGATCTCGCGGAGAAATACTCCAGGGAGAAAACCCGCGCTGAGGAAGCCAACCAGACCAAATCCAAATTCCTCGCCAACATGAGTCACGAGCTGCGCACGCCGCTCAACGCCATCATTGGATTTTCCGAGATCATGGAAAGCGGCATGTTCGGAACGCTGGGCTCGGAGAAATATCAGGAATATTGCCACGACATCCTTACCAGCGGGCATTATCTGCTCGAAGTGATCAACGACATCCTGGATATGTCGAAGATCGAAGCCGGCCGGATGAAGCTCGATATGGAGCAACTCGATCTGTCCAAGACGCTGGCGGAGTCCCTGCGCGTGGTGTCCGGGCGAGCCGACGACAAGAACCTGCTGCTCGATGCCGATATCGACAGCAGCATTTCGGTCGTGGCCGACCGCCGGGCGGTCAAGCAGATCATCGTCAATCTGTTGTCCAACGCCGTCAAATTCACGCCCGATGGCGGCAAGGTGGTTGTCCGCAGCCGGCTGGTTGAGGACTCCATCGTGCTGATGATTGCCGACACCGGCATCGGTATCGCGCCGCAATCGCTGCTGCGACTAGGCCGGCCGTTCGAGCAGGTGGAAAGCCAGTTGACCAAGACCTATCACGGCTCGGGGCTGGGACTGGCAATTGCGAGATCGCTGACCAATCTGCATGGCGGATCGATGCGGCTGCGCTCGAAGCTCGGCACCGGCACGGTGGTCCGCGTGTCGCTGCCGCGCGATGCGGGCAAGGCGAGAGAAAAGCTGTCCGCCGCGGCCTAGCACCCGATTGGTCCGGATCGGGTACTCAAATCGCCCTCAGCTCTCCAGTGTGGGAGCAACCTCGCGCGCAATTTGAACCAGCGCGGCAATCAGCGGCGTCATCGGATCGCGCTGCGGAATCACCATTCCGATACTGTAGTTTACTTCGGGATCGACGATCGGGATGCTGCGTACTTTATCTGCGAGCCCGAGCGTTTCCGCGAGCTTGGCCGGCATAACGCTCGCCCAGCGGCCGGTTTTGACGTGGGTATAAAGAACCAGCAGCGAGTTCGAGGTCAGCGTCGGCGTCGCCTCGGCCCCCACGGAGCGAAGGGCGCGATCGATAATGCGCCGGTTCTGCATGTCCGACGTCAGCAGGCACAGGGGAACCTGCCCGACTTCCGTCCAGGTGACCTGTTTGCGATCGCCGAACATGGCATCCGGCGAAGTCAGCAGGCGATAGCTCTCATTGTAGAGCGGAATCGTGCGAACCTTGCCGATCGGCTCGTTCTCGATGTAGGTCAAGCCGGCGTCGACCTCGAGATTTTCCAGAAGGCCCAGCACGTCGGCCGAAGTGCAGGACTGGATACGAAAGCGCACGTCCGGATGGCGCGCGCGAAACGGCGTGGTCAGTGACGCAACCATGCCCAGCACGGTGGGGATCGCCGCAATCCGGATTTCTCCGGAAAGCTTCTCCTTCAGGCTGTTGATTTCCTGGCGCATCGCCCGGGTGTCGCCGACGATCCGCCGCGCCCAGTCGAGCGTACGCTCGCCTTCGGGCGTAAAGCCCTGGAACCGCGAGCCACGCTGCACCAGCATCACGCCGAGGATTTCCTCGAGCTGTTTGAGGCTCGTCGACATCGTCGGCTGGGTGACGCCGCAGGCCTCCGCGGCGCGTCCGAAGTGACGTTCCTTGGCCAGCGCGAGCAGAAGTTCAAGCTTTTCAATCAAAACGACCCCCACGATTTCCGGGTAACGGATACCACGGTCCGCCCGGTGCGAAGATGCAAAATGTGTCGGCCGGCGACCGCAGCGACAGTATTATCGTCCATCCATTTTATTTGCATATCGCTCGATTTAATATCCTTATTGATCGCCTTTCCGTATCGCTCCATGAGACAGCTTTATTGATCTTTAGAGCGATTCCGACTCTCATCAGTTTGGTAACTGGCCTCTGATAGAGAGTGCGGATGATGACCGTTTACGAAACATGGAATGCCACGCGCGGCGCCGAAATCATCGCGGAGTACACACACCTTGAAGGTGCAACGCTGGTGATCCTGCACGCGCTGCAGGAAGCCTTCGGCTACGTGCCGGAGCCGGCGATACCCACGATCGCGTCCGCATTGAACCTGTCCCGCGCCGAGGTCCACGGCGTGTTCACCTTCTACCACGATTTTCGCCACAAGCCCGCGGGACGGCACGTCCTGAAACTGTGTCGCGCCGAAGCCTGTCAGGCCGCCGGCGGCGATGCGCTCGCCGCGCGCGCGGAAGCCAGGCTCGGCATTGCCATCGGAAATACCACGCCGGATGAACGCGTAACACTGGAGCCGATCTATTGCCTCGGGCTGTGCGCCACCGCGCCCTCGGCGATGCTCGATGGCCGCGTGGTCGGACGGCTCGACGAAGCGCGCATCGACGCACTGGTCGCGGAGGCACAACGATGAGCTTGCGTGTTTTCGTATCGCGCGATGCGGGCGCGATCGCCGTCGGCGCCGATGAAATAGCCGTGACGCTCGAGCGGGCCGCGGCGAAATGCGGCGCGGCCATTGAAATCGTCAGAACCGGTTCGCGGGGCCTGTACTGGCTGGAGCCGATGGTCGAGGTCGCAACCGCGCAGGGACGCGTCGCCTTTGGCCCAGTGACCGACGCCGATGCCGCATCCGTGCTTGACGCCATGCTCGCAGACGGCCCGCATGCCCTGCGGCTCGGAATCACCGAAGAAATTCCCTGGCTGAAACGGCAGACGCGCCTGACCTTCGCGCGATGCGGCGTGGTCGATCCGCGTTCCCTGGAGGATTACCGCGCCCATGGCGGTTACAAGGGTCTCGAGCGCGCGCTAACTCTGACCTCGGATGCCATCCTCGCCGATGTCACGACCTCCGGGTTGCGTGGCCGCGGCGGTGCCGGTTTTCCGACCGGTATCAAATGGAAAACCGTGGCCCAGACCAGCGCCGACCGGAAATACATTGTTTGCAACGCCGACGAAGGCGACAGCGGCACCTTCGCCGACCGCATGATCATGGAAGGCGATCCCTTCGTGGTGATCGAAGGCATGACCATTGCCGGCATCGCGGTCGGCGCCACCAAGGGCTATATCTACATCCGCTCGGAATATCCGCATGCGGTCGCGGCGATGAACGCGGCCATCGCTGCAGCGCGCCGCGGTGGCTATCTCGGTACGCGCATCGGCGGCACCTCACACAGCTTCGATCTCGAAGTCCGGGTTGGCGCCGGCGCCTATGTCTGCGGCGAAGAGACCTCGCTCCTGGAAAGCCTGGAAGGCCGGCGCGGCATCGTCCGCGCCAAGCCGCCTTTGCCGGCGCATAGGGGCCTGTTCGGCAAGCCTACCGTAATCAACAACGTGCTGTCGTTTGCCGCGATCCCCTTCATCCTTGCCGGCGGCGCCAAAGCCTATGCCGATTTCGGCATGGGCCGTTCCCGCGGCACCATGCCGATCCAGCTCGCCGGCAACGTGAAATTTGGCGGCCTGTTCGAGGTCGCCTTCGGCATTACGCTCGGCGAATTGGTCGACGATGTCGGCGGCGGCACCTTTACCGGACGCCCCGTTCGGGCCGTGCAGGTCGGCGGCCCGCTCGGCGCCTACTTTCCACGCGCGCTGTTCGACACGCCGTTCGACTATGAGGCCTTCACGGCGCGGGACGGCCTGATCGGCCATGGCGGCATCGTGGTGTTCGACGACACCGTCGACATGTCGAAACAGGCCCGCTTTGCGATGGAATTTTGCGCCGTCGAATCCTGCGGCAAGTGCACACCCTGCCGGATCGGCTCGACCCGCGGCGCCGAAACCATCGACAAGATTCGCGCCGGCGACCGCGTGGCGGAAAATATCGCCGTCATCGAAGATCTCTGCAACACCATGAAATTCGGCTCGCTGTGCGCACTGGGCGGATTTACGCCCTACCCCGTGATGAGCGCGCTGAAGCATTTCCGGGAAGATTTCGGCCCGGCCCCCACGCGCCTGCAAGCTGCGGAATAGAATAAAGGACGACCGCCATGTCGCTGATCCAGGAAACCGATTTCGGAACGCCGCACTCCAAATCCGAGAAGACGGTGACGCTGACCATCGACGGCCAGAGCGTCACCGTGCCCGAGGGCACCTCGATCATGCGCGCGGCGATGGAAGCCGGAACGCAGATTCCAAAACTCTGCGCCACCGACATGGTGGACGCTTTCGGCTCCTGCCGCATGTGCCTGATCGAGATCGAGGGCCGTGCGGGCACGCCGGCTTCCTGCACCACGCCGGCGATGCAAGGCCTCGTGGTCCGCACCCAGACCGAGCGGCTGAAGAAGCTGCGCAAGGGCGTGATGGAGCTGTACATCTCCGACCATCCGCTGGATTGCCTGACCTGTGCTGCGAACGGCGACTGCGAATTGCAGGACATGGCGGGGGCTGTCGGCCTGCGCGATGTGCGCTATGGCTATGAGGGCGAAAACCACGTTTTCGCCAAGGCTAATGGCGGCGCGAATGCCGCCTGGATGCCGAAGGATGAGTCCAATCCGTATTTCACCTACGATCCGTCGAAATGCATCGTCTGCTCGCGCTGCGTGCGCGCCTGCGAGGAAGTCCAGGGCACGTTTGCGCTGACCATTTCCGGACGGGGCTTTGACAGCCGGGTTTCGCCGGGCATGAGCGAGAGCTTCCTCGGCTCCGAATGCGTATCCTGCGGCGCCTGCGTTCAGGCCTGCCCGACGGCGACGCTGACCGAAAAGTCGGTGATCGAAATCGGCCAGCCCGAGCATTCCGTGGTAACGACGTGCGCCTATTGCGGCGTCGGCTGCGCCTTCAAGGCCGAAATGCGCGGCGAGGAAGTGGTCCGCATGGTGCCTTACAAGGACGGCAAGGCCAATCGCGGCCATTCCTGCGTCAAGGGCCGCTTCGCCTGGGGTTACACCACCCACAAGGAGCGCATCCTCCATCCGATGATCCGTGAAAAAATCACCGATCCGTGGCGCGAAGTGTCGTGGGACGAAGCATTCGACTACGCGGCCTCCGAGTTCAAGCGAATCCAGGCCAACTACGGCCGCGATTCCGTCGGCGGCATTACCTCCTCGCGCTGCACCAACGAAGAAACCTATCTGGTGCAGCAGCTGATCCGCGCCGGTTTCGGCAACAACAATGTCGACACCTGCGCCCGTGTCTGCCATTCGCCGACCGGCTATGGGCTGGCCACCACCTTCGGCACCTCGGCCGGCACCCAGGACTTCGATTCGGTCGAGCAAACCGATGTGGTGATGATCATCGGCGCCAATCCGACCGATGCGCATCCCGTGTTTGCTTCGCGTCTGAAGAAGCGCCTGCGCGCTGGCGCCAAGCTGATCGTGGTCGATCCACGCCGTACCGACGTCGTGCGTTCGGCGCATATCGAGGCGCAGCATCATCTGCCGCTGATGCCCGGCACCAACGTGGCCGTGCTGACGGCGATGGCGCATGTCATCGTCACCGAAGGTCTCGTCGATGAGGCCTTCGTGCGTGAGCGCTGCGACTGGAGCGAGTTCCAGGATTGGGCCAACTTCGTCGCGCTGCCGAAGAACAGCCCGGAAGCCACCGCGATGGCAACCGGTGTCGATCCGAAGGAGCTGCGCGCCGCAGCCCGCCTGTTCGCGACCGGGGGCAACGGCTCGATCTATTATGGGCTCGGCGTCACCGAACACAGCCAGGGCTCCACGACGGTCATCGCGATCGCCAATCTCGCCATGGCGACTGGCAATATCGGTCGGCCTGGCGTCGGCGTGAACCCGCTGCGCGGCCAGAACAATGTGCAGGGCTCCTGCGATATGGGCTCGTTCCCGCACGAACTGACCGGCTATCGGCATATCTCGGGCGACGCCGTGCGCGAGTCGTTCGAGGCGATGTGGAAGGTCAAGCTCAACAAGGAACCGGGCTTGCGGATTCCCAACATGTTCGATGCCGCCGTCGAGGGGACTTTCATGGGGCTTTACGTACAGGGTGAGGACATCCTGCAGTCCGATCCCAACACCAAGCACGTCGTTGCGGCGCTATCGGCGATGGAATGCGTCATCGTCCACGATCTCTTCCTCAACGAAACCGCCAACTACGCCCACATCTTTCTGCCGGGATCGACCTTCCTCGAGAAGGACGGCACCTTCACCAACGCCGAGCGCCGCATCCAGCGCGTCCGCAAGGTGATGTCGCCGCGCAATGGATTGGCCGACTGGGAAGTGACAATCCGCCTCGCCAGGGCGATGGGCTATGAGATGAAATATACCCATCCGTCCGAGATCATGGACGAGATCGCGGCGCTGACCCCGACGTTCAGCGGCGTTTCCTACGCGAAGCTCGATGAGCTCGGCTCCGTGCAATGGCCCTGTAACGAGAAGGCGCCTGAGGGAACCCCGGTCATGCACATCGATGGTTTCGTGCGCGGCAAGGGCAAGTTCGTGATCACCGAATATATCCCCACCGACGAACGCACCGGTCCACGCTATCCGCTGCTGCTGACGACGGGACGCATTCTCAGCCAGTACAATGTCGGCGCCCAGACCCGGCGAACCGACAATATCGTCTGGCATGAGGAAGATCGGCTCGAGATCCACCCCCACGATGCCGAGCAGCGCGGCGTGCGCGATGGCGACTGGGTGCGGCTTGCAAGCCGCGCCGGGGAAACCACCTTGCGCGCACTGATCACCGAGCGGGTCGCGCCGGGCGTGGTCTACACCACGTTCCATCATCCGGACACGCAGGCCAACGTCATCACCACGGATTATTCCGACTGGGCCACGAATTGCCCGGAATACAAGGTCACGGCGGTGCAGATATCGCCCTCCAACGGTCCGTCGGAATGGCAAAAAGCCTATGACGAACAGGCCCGCCACTCCAGGCGCATTGCGCCGGTCGTGGAAGCCGCGGAGTAAGGTGATGCGCGACCCCGTTCGCACCGTTGATCGTCAGGTCTGGCGCGACGGCAGCCTGAGTTCCGGCACGCGTATCATTCCGGAAGAGACTGCGATCGCGCTCACCTATAATGGCGGCACCTATGCCGTGATGATGGGCACCCCGCAAAACCTCGCGGATTTCGCGGTCGGGTTCAGCCTCAATGAAGGGATCGTCCGATCCCCTGACGATATCCGTTCGCTCGACATCATCGATCTCGACGATGGCATCGAGCTGCGAATGTGGCTCGCGCAAGCCAATGCAGACCGGCTCAACGAACGGCGGCGGCACATTGCGGGCCCCACCGGTTGCGGCATCTGCGGGATCGATTCCATCGCCGAGGCCGTTCGTCCCGCCGCCATCGTCGCGCCGGGACGAAACTTCTCGTCGCGACAAGTGATGGCGGCGATGCAGAGCATTGCGCCATTGCAAGCCATCAACGTCGAAACCCGCGCGGTCCACGCCGCGGCGTTCTGGATGCCGGGGCGCGGCATCGTTGCGCTGCGCGAGGACGTCGGCCGCCACAACGCGCTCGACAAGCTGGCCGGCGCACTGGCGCAGGACAAGACTTCCGCTGATGACGGCATGGTGCTCCTGACCAGCCGGGTCTCGGTCGAGATGGTGCAGAAGGCGGCGGCGATGGGCGCGCCGGTGATCGTTGCGGTTTCCGCACCGACCGCGCTGGCGGTGCGGATGGCGGATGCCGCCGGCATCACGCTTGCCGCCATCGCGCGTGCCGACGGGTTCGAGATATTCACCCATCCGGGCCGCATCACGTCGGCCGCCATTACGCAAGGAGCCGTCCATGTCGCCTGACCGGCTGATCTACATGGCCAATCAAATTGGCAAGTTCTTCGAAAGCCAAGGCCACGGCAAGGCGGTTCCGGGAATTGCTGAACACATCCGGAAATTCTGGGATCCACGGATGCGCTCGGCGATATCAGCTTATCTCGACGCCGGTGGCGCGGGGCTCGATCCCGATGTCCGCGACGCCATCGCGACTCTCAAGGCTGCCAGCGGCTTGCAGCGACAACCTGGAGCCTGATCCGGTTCTCCTTAAATGCGAACCCAGGCTCGGATCCTATTGTTCTGAATGCCTTTTTCCTGTCGCACTCAGGGTGGCGCCAGCCCGACCTTCACGATGACCGGCGCGGCCTCGGGCGAAGCGAGGAAATGGATCAGCGCGACTGCCGCCTCGGGCTGCCGGGCCGTACTGGTGAGAGCGCCCGCGAAAGAAAACATGGGCTGGAGCTCGGCCGGAATCGTACCGACGAAGGTAATTCCGGGGACATGTATCAGCTCGCTGACCTGTTGAAAGCCGATCTCGGCCTCACCACGCGCGACGACCGCGGCCACCGGCTCGCCGGACGGAGGCCCCCGCACTTTACGGCTCTTGCCAGCGATCTGGTCGGCGACGCCGAGCTTGGCGAATAATTTGGTCGACAGATACGTGCCGCTCCCGCTGTCGGAATATGCGATAGACTTTGCCGCCAGCAGCGTGTTCCGGAATGCCTCCACGCGGCTGATGTCCGGCTGTGCGGCGCCTTCGCGCACGACCATCCCGATCAGCGAGCGGGCGAGCTCGGTCTTGCTGTCGGCGCGCAGCAATCCTTGCCTGCCGAGCTCGTCGGTCGCCCCTCCATCCAGAATCACGACGTCGGCGGCCTCGCCTCGAGCGAGGCGCGCGGGAATGGCCTCCGGAGAGTCCCCCATTGATGGACCGCGGGTCGTGACCAGGTGGTGGCCGCTGGCGCGCTCGAAGGCCGGACCGAGCTCGGAATAGACCCCATAAAAGCCGGACGAGATCATCACCTGCACATCGGCGGCAGACGCTGGCGTCACCGCCAGCAGGACTGCCACACCAATCATGGCTAACGATCGCACAAGCGACCTCGGTTCCATCTGCGCTCCTCCTGCCTGGATTCAGACGGCCATCGTATCGTGTCAGGAGAGCCCATTGGAAGGGGTCGGGGTTCAGCAAGCAATTGGCTCCTGGCGCTGAAAAAGTGCCGACCGACGGCATCGTACCATACGCCAAGCCGATAGGTTGACGGCGGCGAATCATCTAGAGGGTGGTGCGCTGCCCACATTTGAAATGCGCCGATGAACCGTCGCGAACGCCGGGCAGCCGCCCGGAAATCCCAGACAGCTTCGAACGGTGCCAGCGCAGGCACCCCTGCCGCGCTTTGTGAGGCTGGCCTTCGCCACCTGCATTCGGGCCAGCCTCTCGACGCCCAGCTCTGCTGCCAGCAAGCGCTTGCGATAGACCCCCTTCACGCAGACACCCTGCACCTGATGGGCCTCATTTCGCTCCACGCCAAGCAATACGAACACGCGCTGGAGTGGATCGCCCGCGCCATCGGGCAAGACCCCAAGCCGAAATACCTTGCGAGCCTTGCGACCACGCTGCAGCAACAGAGACGGCACGACGAAGCGCTCAAGGCCTGCGAAAAGGCGATTCAGCTCAAGCCTGATGATGCCGAGTTATGGAAGCTCATGGCCAACATTCTCGTGGAGCTGCAGCGCTATGACCAAGCGCTATTGGGCTTTCAGCATGTGCTCAAGCTCAATCCGCGTCATCAGGACGCTGCCTATAAGAGCGGCGTTCTCCTCAATGCGATGGGGCGGCTCGAGGAGGCTGTCGCCCACCTTGATCTCTGCGACGAAGTGCTGCCTAACCACGCCCCAACGCTGCAGGCCCGCGCGCGTACGCTGTACAGCCTGAATCGGTTCGAAGCAGCCTTGGCCGACAACCAACGGGCGAACGCGCTTGATCCCGGCAACGCTGACACCTGCAACAATATCGGCGCCTGTCTGCAATCGCTCGGGAAAGAACAAGAGGCGCTGTCATGGTTCGATCAGGCGCTGGACCGTTTGCCGAACGCCATCGAAATCCTCAACAACAAGGCCTTCATCCTTGGTCAGCTGCAGCGATTCGACGAGGCTTTCGCTCTCTACGATCATATCCGGGCCCTCCGCCTGAATGACGCCACGACGGATTGGAATTTGGCGCTACTGCAGATGCTGACCGGCAATTTCGAAGCCGGCTGGACCGGACGCGAGTCGCGTTGGGCGAAAACCAGTCCGCCTCCCTACCCGAAATTCAGCCAACCGATGTGGCTTGGCCAAGAGCCCGTCGAACACAAGACCATCCTCATCCATGTGGACGAAGGGCTGGGCGATACGATCCAGTTCGCGCGCTATGTGCCGATGGTGGCGGCGCGCGGCGCCCGCGTCATCCTGGTGGTTGAGCGCCCGCTATATTCCCTGCTGTCCGGATTGCCAGGCGTCAGCCAGTGTCTTCCGTTCTCGGACGGTCCCCTGCCGGCGTTCGACATGCACTGCCCCATCGGTAGCCTGCCGCTGGTCTTCGGAACCCGCCTCGGTACCATTCCGTCGACGACGTCCTATCTGCCTCCCCCGGCGGAAGCCCGCGTACAAGTGTGGGAACAGCGCCTCGGGCCTCGCGACAGGCTGCGGGTTGGCCTGGTCTGGTCCGGAAACGCGAGCCACAGGAATGATTTCAATCGATCAACGTCTCTGCAGCTGCTGTCCCGCATTCTCGACGTCGATGCGACCTTCGTCAGCCTGCAGAAAGACCCGAGACCCCCTGACAAGGCGCTGCTCGCGCAGACCGATATCATCGATTTGACCACAGACCTCACCGACTTCGCCGAGACGGCGACGCTGGTCAACTGCCTTGATCTTGTCATTACGGTGGACACCAGCGTTGCCCATCTCGCTGCCGCCCTTGGCCGTCCCACCTGGATTTTGCTGCCGTGGACGCCCGATTATCGCTGGCTGCTCGATCGCGAGGACAGCCCCTGGTATCCGACGGTGCGTTTGTTCAGGCAGACCGAAACACGCGACTACGCCAGCGTGCTCGACCGGGTGCGAACCGAATTGCTTGCGTTGGCTGCCTCCAAATAGTCGTTCTCCAGCATGATCGAGAGCGAGCGCGCCCTCGTCGAACATCAATGTTCAGGACCACTGCGCCTCAGACGTCGCACTGCATTGCAGCAGTAAGGTAGCCCGAGCAAGTCGTGCGACGAGAGCCTCATGGGGCAGCCGACGTCGGGGCTGACAAAAGCGGCGCCGAGTTGGCCTCCTGCGAGGGCCGATCGGACTTCGACATCAGCGAAGCGCCGTTATCAAATCGGACGCGATAGACCTGCAGATTCTCGATGACGCGCTGAACATAGTTGCGCGTCTCGGAGAGCGGAATGCGCTCCACCCAATCGATCGCGTCCACATTGGGATCGCGCGGATCGCCATACTGCTTCACCCAGTCGCGAACGCGGCCCCGGCCGGCGTTATAGCCGGCGAAGGTCATGATGTGAGAGCCGGCGTATTCCTTCAACAGAGCGCTGAGTTCAGCCGCGCCCATTTGCGTATTATAGATGGGATCAGAGACCATCCGGTCCCAATCATAGGTGACGCCGAATCGCTTCGCGGTGTCACGTCCGGCTTCCGGCGTGACCTGCATCAGGCCGACCGCATTGGCCGGTGACTTGTCGCGCTGGTCGAACGCGCTTTCGGTGCGCGCGACCGAATAGATGACGCTGCGCTCAATTTCGGGACCGATCGGGCTGTGCTGCGGAATTCCGATCGTCGGGAAAGCGTAATTGTCGAACGCGAGGCCGCGTGCGAGCGCCGGCTTGCCGATCTGCAACATGGCGCGCGCATCGTTGCGGCGGCCGGTTAGCTCAGCGAGCGCGACCAGCACCGCCACGTCAGTGCTCTCTTCGGCGAGGTCAGCAACAAAATACAGGACGACGTCGCGTTCGCCGAGCGCATAGAGCATATCGGCGGCGCGTACGCGTTCGTCCGCGAGCGTTACATCATCAGCGGGGTTAGCCGGCATCGGCACCCGCAGCTCAATTCTGTCGAGGCCGAGCCTGGCGCGTGCGAGCTGTCCGTAGTAGGCGGTGGGATAGCGGGCGGCAGCCTCATAGCTGGCGCGCATCGCGTCCTTCTCGCCGATCGCTTCGGCAACACGGGCTCGCCAGTAGTTCGCCCGCGCCAGCACAATCGGGTTGGCCGAGCCGTCGTCTATATGGGCGAAATGCGCCCGCGCCGCCGCGGGATCATTGCGGTAGCGCAGGGCGATCCAGCCGCACATGAAATGGAAGTCCGCCCGATAATGTTCGCTGGCCGGCAGGGCGGCATTGCGCACCACCTGGTAGGCGGCTTCAAACTTAGCCTGATCGAGCAACTTGCGGGCGAGACCGCGCCGTTCGCGCCACCATTCGTCCGTGTCCTGAAGCGCCATGGTCTCCGGCGCGGCCGCCAGCATCAAGCGGGTTGCGTCGTCGATCCGGTCGTGACGCACCATCCAGCGGATACGGCAAAGCGTGTATCCCAGATCGCTGCGGGCTTCGGTCGCAACAGCGTTGAGCAAATCGAGCGCCTCGTCCGAGTTCGCCGCCGCACAGGCCTTCACGATCGAAAGCTCGTCACTGCCGAGGCGTTGCGCAGCGCGCTTGGCGCCCGAAAGATCCTTGGCACCGATACGCTTGTCCATGCGCGCACGATGGTCCTCGCGTGTGAGCAGGTCGCGGAACATCTCGAACGCATCGGCTTCGGAGCGCTCCGACAATTCATCCGACCGCCAGGCCTGGCGAGCCAGGCTTCCGGCACCGTCACGGTCGCCTTCGGCGAGCAGGACCCGCGCCAGTGCGAAGCGGCCCTTGGCGCTCACCGGCTGATCGCCTACGAAGTTGCGAACGGTGGCGGCGTCGCTGCGTTCCTGCCACAGACGCGCCTCCGCCCGCTTGCGCATGAGTCCCGTGCTCGGCCAGCCAGGATTATCGGCGATGAACGCCGCGTATCGGCTGAAGTTCGCGTCAGCCTCCGGATGGCGCAGGATGAACCATTCAACGAGCTTCCGCGCCGCCGGGTCGCCGATCGTTTTCTGTATGGCGGTCGCTTCGCTTGTCTTGGCCTTGCGCGCGAGATCAATTGCATTCTTTACTGCCGTGAGATCGGCCGAGAGCGGAGAAGTGTCCGCACTTGGGACGTCGCCAGACCGCGTCGAATTGCGTTGCGCCGCCACGACATGCTTTGCATGCCCAGCTTTCTTGAGCGCCACGCTGCGGTGATGGCGCAGTCCGGTCGCTTCATGCGGCTTCTTGGCCTGCTGAGGCTTATGGCCGGCCGCCGCCGCGGCATCAGTCGAACATACGGCGAGCACAGCCAAGGTCAGGAAACAAGACAGCGGACGTAGGCGCTGGTTCATTCCATGGTCCCCCCCCGCGATCCAACCGGACGAACCACGATCCATACGGCTGGAACAGCCCGGAGGATATCACAGCACGCATTCGCAACTGTCGCGTTTCGGCAACAGCGCGGGAAAACCTAGCGCAAAGTGGAACTCAGATCGTCCTGACGCTGGATGCACCGCCGACAGCCCGCGTTGGACCGGTCGGCGGATCGCGCACCTTAGAGTATGACCAAATGCAACCACGAATTCTCAGACTTTCGTAACGTCCGCCTCACTTCAAAAAGCCGACATTCAGATGCTATGGAAAATAGATGTCCGCTTTTTCTCCCAAGAACGGGCAACGTCATATTCGAAATTATCGGCTGCTTGACAATCGAATTGGACTTTTCACTTGGCTTCTTCACAATTGCGAGGAGCCAACAGCCTGCAATGACGATCTTGGGTGCTCAAAAATCTAATTGGCAAGGCTAGCTGCCGTTGCCGATCAACATCCGAAATACCCGGCGCACCTCGGCTTGGGTCTCCTTGACCCGCGCTTGAAGCGAGGAAAAGTCCGGTGCATCGCCGGCCCGTGCCATGATCCGCAAGAGATCTTCCCCCGATGTCTCCGGATTAAACCTTTCGCTGACGCAAAGCCGCAGAATCTGCGTCAGGTCATGATAGAGCCGCGCCGCCGAACGCAGGATTTCCGCCGATGATTGCGCCAGCACACCGAGCCGCGCGGCATTGTCGAGCACGTGAAGGGTGCTGACGTCGAGAATGTCGGGCTTGTCGGCGGCATGAGCAAGCTGCAGATATTGGGCGATGAAATCGATATCGACCATGCCGCCGGCGGCATATTTCAGGTCCCAAATATCGTCCTCGCCCTTCTCCAGCGCGATGGCGCGGCGCATGTCCGCGACGTCGCTGGCAACGCTGGCGGCGGCACGCGGCCGTGTCAGCACCTTGCGAACAATTCCTTCGATCCGAGTTCGAAAATCCGGTGACGCTGAAATCACCCGGGCCCGGGTCAGCGCCATGTGCTCCCAGGTCCAGGCCTCGCGGTCCTGGTATTCCGCAAACGAATCAACCTGCGAAGCCACTGGCCCGGCCCGGCCCGAGGGCCGCAGCCGCATGTCCACCTCGTAAAGCACGCCGTAATTGGTCCGGGTCGTAAATGCACTGATCAGCCGCTGGGTGAAGCGCGCAAAATATTGCGCCCCATGCAGGGATTTGGCGCCGTCGGAATCCGGGTGTTCAGGGTTGAATTCATAGAGCAGAATCAGATCGAGGTCGGACGCAGCGGTCATTTCACGGCTGCCGAGCCTGCCCATCGCCAGGATGGCGGTCTGCTGCCCCATGACCCGGCCATACTGGACGGCGAATTGTTCGGTTACCAGACCATGCACCGTGTGGACGATGCCCTCGGCGACGTCGGCGAAGGCGATGCTGGCCTGCTGGGCGGAGACCGTGCCGGACAAAATGCGCGTGCCGATCAGGAACAGGCTTTCCCGACCGAACAATCGCAATCGATCGAGAAACTCTTCGTAGGAATGGGCATCCTCCAGGGTAGCCGCGAGCCGGGTGGACAATTCGCGCCGGTCCGGCATCGCGCCAAAGAAGCGCGGATCAATCAGCCCATCCATGATCTGCGGCTGCCGCGCCAGCATGTCGCCGAGGCGCGGCGCGGCACCCAGGATCAGCGCCACCAACGCGACGAGATCGCGGTTCTGACTGAGCAGCAAGAACAGCCGCCCGCCGCGTTGCAGCGCCTGCAGGAAGCGATCGAACACCGCCACCGCGTTATCGGGTTCTTCGGCGTTGGCGAGGCCCACGATCAACGCAGGAACGAACTCGACGAACGCGCTGCGCGAGGATTCCATCCTGAACACGCGATAGTCGCCGCCCAGCCATTGTTGCACGGTCTGCGCCACCATGATTGGCTTCTTGAAGCCGAGCGAGGCAAGGTGTTCGATCAAACGCGGATCGTCCGGACCCGCCGCATAATCCATCTCCGGCAATTTCGCGGTACCGGCAGGGTCACCCTCGAACAGCTTGGCATAATGTCCCTGCACGACATTGAGGTGGCCAAGCAGGTCGCGCGCGAACGCGGCGCGGTTTTCGTAACCGAAAAAGCAGGCAAAGCGCTCCACGGCTTCGCTCTCGTCCGGCAGCACGTGGGTTTGTTCGTCGGCCATCATCTGCAGCCGGTGTTCGACCCGGCGCAGAAATTCGTACGCGGCGGTCAACTCATCACGCGCGGCGAAGGTGATCCAGTTGCTCGAGGCCAACACATTCAACGCCTCGAGCGTCGGCCGCACCCGCAATTCGGGATGCCGGCCGCCGGCGATCAGCTGCTGGGTCTGCGCGAAGAACTCGATTTCGCGGATGCCGCCGCGGCCGATCTTGACGTTATGGCCCTCGACCGCGATTTCGCTTTGCCCGCGATACGTCTGCATCTGCCGCTTCATGTCGTGCACGTCGGCAAGGGCCGCAAAATCCAGATGCTTGCGCCAGACAAAGGGGGCGAGTTCCGCGATCAGTGCGTCGCCGGCCCTGAGGTCGCCGGCGCAGGGTCGCGCCTTGATCATGGCGGCGCGCTCCCAGGTCCGCCCTTCCCGCTCGTAATAATGCAGCGCGGAGGCGGTCGAGATCGCCACCGGCGTCGAGGCCGGATCCGGCCGCAGTCGCAGATCGACGCGAAAAACATAGCCCTCGCCACTGCGTTGCTGCAATATCCGCGACAACGCTTGCGTCACACGCACGAAGAACGGCTGCGGCTCGATGTCGGACGCAAGCGTCGAGGCGTCAGCATCGAAAAACACGATCAGATCGATATCGCTGGAAAAATTCAGCTCGCCCGCGCCCATCTTGCCCATCGCGAGCACGATCAGGCCGCTGCCGCCCTCAGGAAGATCCGGATTCGGCGGCGATATCCTCCCGCGCGCGGCTTCCTGCTGCAACAGAAAGCGCAGCGCCGACTGCACGGATGCGACCGCAAGATCGGTCAGCGCCGTCGTCACCCGCATGACCGGCCAGACTCCGCCAATGTCGCACAGTGCGATCAGCAGAGCGGCCTCTGACTTCAGGCGGCGGAGCTGGTGCATCGCATCGGCTTCGCCCGATGCCGTCAAAACCTCGCCTCTCGCCGTTTCGATCAATTGCGCCAGGTGCCGCTCAGGATCGCACTCGAGCACCCTGATCGCGCGCGCACCGTCGGCGCGAACAAGATCGAAAAGATACGGCGAGGCCTCCACGATGCCCAAAAGAATGGTCTTGGCTTGGGGAAATCGCGCCAGCAGATCATCGATCGCGGCCGCCTGTCCCGGCGCAAGGTCCGTCAGCCAGTCCCTCAGTCGCAGCTCGGCTTTGTCAGGCGCAGACACGTGCGGTCCGTCCACAAACCGCGCGGCCAGTGAGCCGGAATTGACATTCGCTTCGGTGCTTCCGCGAATCGTCATAGCGAATGTCAAATCCAAAGCTGCATCAGGATTAATGCGAATGTCCCCTGGGTTCTGACATTCGTGAGAGGTCTTGTTGCCGCGAGATGCGGATGCCGGAACCATGACACTAGTTGATGGGGTCGGCCTCACCCGGCGCGGATGAATTCATGCCGCCTTCTGTGGCACATCATGTGTTTGAGCCGCAAGCCCATCACTGGCGCCGGACAGTGCCGGAATCGCCAGCGTTGCGATCAGGCCCGGATGAGCGTCATCGAGCCTGAGGTCACCGCCATGCAGCGTCGCTACCGCCGATGCCAGGCTCAGTCCAAGACCGGAGCCGGGCTGGGTTCGGCTAGCCTCCAGCCGCACAAATCGCTCCACCGCATGCTTGCGGTCGGCCACCGGAATTCCCGGTCCATGGTCGGTGACGCTGAGCAGCACCCGATCGCCATCGCGCCTGGCCTCGATCAGGATCTCCTCGTGGTCGACAGCCCCAATCGCGCCGCCGCGCAGCGGAGGCACGGTGGAAACCGGTTTGCCATATTTGATCGCGTTCTCGACCAAATTCGCCAGCGCCTGGCTGATCAATTCGCGGTTGCCGTGAAGCGGCGTCGACTCGGTCTTGACGTGCAGGGTCACGCCTCCGTCTTCGGCGAGCGGCTCGTAGAGTTCGTGAATACCGTTGGCAACGTCGGCGGCGTCGAAATTATCCATATTGCCGCGGGCCTGCCCGGATTCGGCGCGCGCAATCATCAACAGCGCATTGAAGGTCCGGATCAGGCCATCGGATTCCTCGATGGTCCGTTCCAGCGCGGTACGATATTCGCCCTCGGTGCGGGATTTTGCCAGTGCCTCCTCGGCACGATTGCGCAATCGCGTCAGCGGCGTCTTCAGGTCGTGGGCGATATTGTCGGAGACTTCCTTCAGGCCCACCATCAGGGCTTCGATGCGTTCCAGCATGGCGTTGAGGTTCTCGGCCAGGCGGTCAAGCTCGTCGCCACTGCGCCCGACCGGCAGCCGGCCGCTCAGATCGCCCGCCATGATGCGCTGGGTGGTGCCGGTCATGGCATCGATCCTCCGCAGCACGCGTCGCGCGACAAAGATGCCGCCGCCGAGGCCGAGCACCACCACGATCAACACCGACCACTGCGCGGCCTTGGCGACAATGCCAAACAACCGCCGCCGTTCCTCCAGATCGCGCCCGATCAAAAGCCTGAAGCCGCTGGAGAGTTCGGTGACCCGAACCAGCGCGTGATGATCGGCGGTGTCCTGCTCGTCGAGCCGCCGATAGGCGGTCTCGGACCATCCGGTTGTCGCCATCACGCCCGGCGCAAGCGAACCGACGTTGCCGGCGATGGCCTGCCCTGCCGGGGTGGTCACGAGGTAGAGATTGGCGCCGGGCCGCAGCGCGCGATTTTCGATGGTGAGGACCAGGCCGCGCAGGCCGCGCCGGCCGAAAATATCGCTGATCTCGCTGGTTTCCGCGTTCACCGTGGTGGTAATCTGTTCGGTGATCAGCCTTCGCGTGTTCCAGGCGAAATAACCCAGCAGCGACGCCGCAAACAGCGCGAACAAGAACAGATAGACCAGCGTCAACCGGAACGCCGTGGTTCGGATCAGCTTACCGAATGCCGTCACGGATCATGTATCCAATCTGAGCGCTTCGCCTGTTATCACCGGCCGTCGTCACTCTTTTATTTCCTTTTATTTTCAATGCATTATCTGCATCTACCGTCGTCTGACCTCGCTGAAAACCGCCGAACGTCGGCCGGTTTTGGCGAAAAAATGGTAAGTTGACGCCACCCTCTCTTCTAAAGTATCCGTGACGGCCATACATCCAAAACAGGTCGATTTTG
>JBKQRS010000259.1:0-11954 GCA_052143915.1 Bradyrhizobium sp. | reverse complement strand
CCGCGTCCGACGTCATGGGAGCTTCGTAGTAAGGGGCGTTATAGAAAGAATTCGAATAAGGGGAGGTGGAGGTGGGCCCATAGAAATTCATCCATGGCGTCGAATAGTTGACAACGCCGCTGCGGTCGGCTTTCACGTAGGAGAGGCTGCTATTGACCTGAGGTCCGATCGCGGACGACAGGGCGATCGTTTCGGTATTGGCAGTGCTGTTGCCGACTTGGGCGTTGCTGCGATCGACGACGTCGAACCGGTAGCCGACCGTCAGCTTGGTGTTGTATTGGGGGATGATGCGGTAACCCACCTCGACGCCAGCGTTTTGCTTCAACCAATTCTGTGGAACGGCGTAGCAACATCTACTGAAGGAGGAGTCGCCCGAACCGGTGCCAAAGATGGGGTTATGAGACTGGTCCGTACTGACGTTGCGTCCGTCAAAGCCGTAGTAAGCGCGGGCGTCGGTATTGAGGATCGGATGCGAATCCACGTTGACCTTGCCCTGGAAGACCGTAGCTATGCCTGCGAGGGAAGTGTCGTTTGTTCCCTGTAGATTACTGTTGAGGTTGCCGGCGGTGGCAGAGCCGTAGGGATTGGGATCGGCGGTGTCCGGCGCGAAAGTGTTATCCTGCATTTCCACGCCGCCGCGAAAGTTCAGATTGATGCGCGTATTCGGCACCATGTTGGTTGCCGTCATGAGCGTGATGTAGTGAGCGCTGTTGCTAGGCGGCGTCGAATAAGCCGCTGTCTCCTGAAAAGGTCTCGATGTTGACCCGACCGCGTACCCCGTAAACTGGGGAATGGCGACAAAGAGATTATTGTCGTGAAAATGAGAAAAGGTGTACTGCACTACTGTTTGGTTCAGGCGAGTGTTGTAGGAGGCTGCCAGATCATAGCGGTCGGTGTCGTAGTCAATCGGCAGGGCAAACGCAACCCCGCCGTATGTTGAGTCAAGCGATTCCTCCAGCGAACCTTCCTTATGCTCGTGGCGCAGCGCGCCAGTGAAGGTCCAGTCGCCGTCAAGGTATTTGAAGTTGCCGCCGAAGATATCGCGGCGCGTGCCGACCTGGACGGGCTGCATGGCGCCGGTCGTATTCAGCGCTGAGTTTGTATAGGTGCTGAAGGGGGCCCCCGATGTGGCGGTCGCGCCGCCCCACGGCACTAGGCCTTTATTCAGCATCGCTTGGTTGCCGTTGACGGTATAGACCGAGTCGATGACGTTCCCGGTGTAGGAAATGGCGTCATAGTAGACCCCGCCCTCCCAGGTACCCTGCTTGCCGAAGTTGAGATTTAGCTCGCCGCTGTTTCCCAGATTGTTATGGGTGAGGGAATTATACGCGGCGTCGCCGCCAACGCCACTGCCGAGTTGAGTGCCCGTCTGGATGACCAGATTGTCGCCAGTGAAGTTATAGTACCTGGTCCTGCCGGAGTCCCACGGGGAGGAGCCGCGCAGGTCGAATTGACCGATGGCGTCGAGGCCGTTTGTGGTGAGGCCGTTGTAGCGACCGGCCTGGTCCGGGTTCTTACCCGTGACCCCCATCAAACCGAACCCGACCTCGCCCTCGTTGTTCTCCAAACCATTGACGTACTGCGCATCGACATTGTTGTTCTGCGCGCCACCGGCAGCGACCCCCGCGTTTTGAGCGAATGCGGTCATCGGCGCCAGGCAGGTGGAAGACAGTGCGATGGCCTTGAGCGTATTACGATTAATCATCTCAACCCCCTTGCTCGTGCCATCGTGTCAACCCCTGTGCTGATAACGTCTCATCATCTGAAGAAGTAACCGCCGGCCGGGCTGTTCGACCCGTGGATCTGCGAGTGGCAATTAAGGCACGCTCTCTGGTTCGCTAGCATAGAAGTTGCGAGACCGTTCGTATTCGAGTGGCCTGGAATCGAACCCGCCCCGCCGAAGGCCGCGGTCATGGAGGTACCGTTCTGGCTGTGGCAGGAAGTGCACAGGAAGACCAGCTGCTCCTTCAGCAGGCGCGGTTGGACCGAGCCGTGCGGTGTATGGCAGTTGGTGCAGGCATCGCGCACCGGCTGATGTTCCCATAGCATCGGGCCGCGCTTGTCGGCATGGCAGTTGTAGCAGACTTCGTTGACGGTGAATTCCTTCAGCAGATGATCGGCCGCCGGAGAACCGTGCGGGTTGTGGCAATCGGAGCATACGACCTTGCCTTCGCGGATCGGATGGTGCGAGTACTCGAACGACTCGGCTCGTTGCTGGGCGTGGCAAGCGAAGCATTTGTCGGGCTGGGTCGCTTTCACGAGCACCGGATCCCTGGTTGCGTGCGAGGTGTGGCAATCGGCGCAGGCGACGCCGGCTTTTTGCATCTGGCTGCCCTGCCAATTCATGCGCAAGCCGGCCTGGTGACAGGACAGGCATACCTCGTTGCGCTTGTCGACCGGAGAGACGTCGTACCCTTCGATAAGGGGTTTCTTGAACAGAATCGGCGGCAGGATCAGCTTGCCGTCAGGCGTCATTTTGCCGGCGGCGTGATCCGCGCTCGGGCCATGGCAGGTTTCGCAGCCTTGCTGGCCGAAGGGCGAGTGCAAATCGCCTTTGACCGCCATCGGCGTCTGGAGAATTAAATTGACCGGGGGCGAATTATGGCATTGGAGGCAGGTCTTCTCGCCGCCTTGGGCATAAAGCTGATGCATCCGCGGGTCGTTAGTATTGGCCTGGCCGTCGGCCGCAAACGCGGGCGATGACACAGCCATCAGCCAAACCAAGCCGAAAACAAATTTTAAGATCGCCCCCCGGTTCATGAAACCCCTCTCTATCTCTTCTTTCTACCGCATCCCCACGCCGATGCGATCCCCCAACTTTTCCGTCCGATACTCTGTCTTCCGTCGATCACGAAACCCCGTGTGAACCTGGTACATGACAACCGCCCTCGACCCTCAATCTACCTCGTCCAGCGGAAACCGGTGAAGCATGCCCTTCCGATGATCGGATCAATTCACGTTGGTCTGCACCGCGACCGGACACCCCTTGTCCCCCTTCCGATCAACTTAAGTGCTTTTTAATATCTAATTAACATCTAACGCCACTCCGGCCATTTAGCTAGCGATTTCATTAGAAAGAATGTTTCAGGATGTCCTGATTATGGCCTTGATCTAGATCAATCCGGAAATGGACAGCTTGTTCTAAATCGATCCGGAGATGGGCGGTATCTCGGTTGATAATTGATTTCAACCGTGACCGGATGCGCGGTAAGTTGCTTTGACCATGAATTCGCGAATGTGAACATAACCGGACCTGATCTCATTCGCAGCGCATTTTGTCGCAAGTTTTGTGCTGAATAGGGGGCTTGCCGCAATCGATGCAGAAAACGCAGAGACCAAGCGGTCGATTTCATCCCAAATCCGGCGAGCAGCTTTCGTGATTGTCCGTCTTGCCAGGCCAGCCGCGCTTCTCGTGCTCGGCATTCTTGCCGTGGGCGTGGTTTCCAGCCCTGGAGCGGCGCAATCGCCCAATACCAGCGCCTCGGCCGGTCAACCGGCCTCACAGACTACCCAAAAGATACCCAAAGAAGTGTGTCTAGCATGTCACGGTAACAAAGAATTTGCGGTCAAAAAGCCGGACGGGACAATGCGCCAACTGTCCGTGGATATGGATAAGTTCGAACACAGCGTCCATGGCGACCGCCAGTGTGTCGATTGCCATACGAACATAACCCAAGTTCCCCACCCGCCGATCCAGATCCAAGTCGACTGCGTCAGTTGTCATGAAAAACAATGGTCGGTCGCTCAGAAGGGGGCCGATACGAAAGAAATCGCCACGATGGGATTCGTGGCGAAGCAAATCGACGATTTCATGCGTTCGATTCACGCGCAACCCTCCCAGGCAGACCAGTCTCATACCAATGCCACCTGTTATAATTGTCATGACGCCCACTACGTCTATCCTCCAGGAACGCCGGTCTGGTCGGCGTGGCGGCTGAATCTTCCCAATACCTGCGGCAAGTGCCATACGCAGGAACTCGCGGCCTATGCCACGTCGATCCATGGCATACTGGTGCTACAGAATCATATTCCCACCGCGCCGATCTGCGCGGACTGCCACACGAGTCACCAAATTGAAAACCCGTTGCTGAGCTCGACCAGGCTGGTCATCACCAAGAACTGCGGCTCTTGCCATAAGGAACAATTAAAAACCTACTTGGGAAGCTATCACGGGCAGGTCGAGACCCTGGGCTACGCCTATACGGCCAAGTGTTTCGACTGCCATGGGAATCATACGATTCAGCCGGTCGACGACCCGCGCTCGACCGTGTTTCCAGCTAACCGGATCTCCACTTGTCAGAAATGCCATACAAACGCCACCGCGGGGTTTGCGACCTTCCAGCCGCACGGCAATCCCGACGACTTCCAACACTATCCCTATTTGTGGCTCGCCTCGAAATTCATGATCTTGCTTTTGACGGGCGTGTTTGCATTCTTTTGGACCCATTCCGCGCTGTGGTTCTACCGCTCATATAAAGAACGCCAGCTGCGCGGCGAGCGCCGGGAGCTCTATGTCTATCCCTTGCCGCATGGAGATCAGCCTTATTTCCAGCGCTTCCCCATCATCTGGCGGGTCGCCCATCTCGTCTTTTTGCTGGTCACCATGACGCTGGTCCTGACGGGAATGACGGTCCTCTATGCCAACAGCTTCTGGGCGCCCGTGGTCGCGAGTCTGTTCGGCGGCCCGCAGGTGATGGCTATCGTTCATCACACCTGTGCGGCCATTTTCATCGCGGTATTTGTGGTGCATGTCATCTTCATGGCCGTCCGCCTGGCGCGGCAGGCGCGAACTTTCAAATGGTTCGGGCCTGATTCTTTGGTCATCCGCTGGCAGGATTTCCGCGATGCCCTCGCCATGTTCAAATGGTTCTTCGGTAACGGCCCGCGTCCCGTTTTCGAGCGGTGGACCTATTGGGAGAAATTCGACTATTGGGCCGTGTTCTGGGGTGTCGCCATCATTGGCGGGAGCGGCGCCGTCCTTTACTTCAGAATAGCGGTCGCCAAGATTCTGCCTGGGTATGTGTTCAACCTGGCCACCATCTTCCATGGCGAAGAGGCCATCCTCGCCGCCGTTTTCCTGTTCACCGTGCATTTCTTCAACAACCACTTCAGGCCGGACAAGTTCCCGCTCGACACCGTGATGTTTACCGGGGCGCTGTCATTGGAAGAGTTCCAGCGGGAGCACGCGCAGGAATATAAACGGCTGGTCGAAACCGGGGAGCTCGAACGTCATCGCGTGCCCGCGCCGTCGCGAACCATGGCCATCGGTTCGAGAATATTGGGCTTCACCCTGATTTCGATCGGCTTGTTATTGCTGATTCTGGTGCTGACTGGATTCATTGGTCATGCGTTGGGATCGTGATCGTGCTATGGAGATGATCCCATGAAATATCTTGCGCTCGCTCTCCTGATATCGGCGGCACTGGTTGCCGGCGGGGATATTCGTGACTCGTCCGCCCAAAACACGACCGCGGCGCCGACGAAGGCGGATATTGATGCGGGAAAGAAATTGGCCGAACAGCAATGCAAGGGCTGCCACGGCTTGGATGGGCGTGGCATCGCCCCGGGCATCCCCAATCTGGCGGGACAACGCGACCACTATCTGGTTACCGCGCTGAGCGAGTACAGACAGGGCCAACGCATTCACGCCGGCGTAAAGATCATGGCCGAAAATCTGAACGAGGCGGGTGAGAGGATGGTGGCCGCGTATTATGCGAGTCTCCCGCCCGCCGCCCCCGCCCCGGGAGCGCGCGCGGAAATCTTCTCGCCCTATGACCATGGAAAGAAGTTGGCCCAGGCTTGTACAAAATGTCACGGCGAGAACGGCAATAGCGTCGCCCCCGGCATGCCCAGCCTGAGCGGCCAACAGCCGGGATATTTTGTCGCCGCGATTCAGGAATATCTCACCGGCGCACGCGAGACCCCTCCCATGCACGCGCTGATCCGGAACTTGAAAGCGCTGGATTTCGAGAGTTTGTCGCTCTATTTCGCGTCGCAGACCCCCGCGCAACGTCACGCACCGTCGCGTGGTAATCCCGCGGCAGGCGAATCACTTACAGGTTTGTGCGGCGGTTGCCACGGATCGCATGGCGTGAGCACCGATTCCGCGACCCCCAGTCTCGCGGGCCAGGACCCCTTGTATCTCGTGGACTCCCTCAAGTCCTATCGCGCCGGACGCAAGCATGCGGCCATGCAACGTGTCGTCACCGTAGCCGTCAAGAGCGACGCCGACGCCGAGAACATCGCCGCGTTCTACGCCACCCAGCCGGGAACCGCGGCCGAACACGGGCAGACCCTGGTTCAGGATATCGCCGCCAGATGCGATCGCTGCCACAGCTCCACCGCGGACAACCCGGCGCTAGTGGTACCGAACATCAGGGGCCAGGACAGGGACTATCTCATAATGGCGCTGAGGTCGTACCGCGAGGGCAGGCGGGAAAGCTCGGCGATGCATAACATGACCTTGCCCTATGGAGACGCCATCATAGAAGGCATTGCGTCCTATTACGCCAGTCAGTCCCCCTGAATGAGCCGGTTAACCGAGACGAAGGGCGCTAATGCGCATGAGACTCGTACACGTAGCGGCAGGAAATAGACAACCCAGGAGCACATCATGAAACTTCCACTTTGCGGATATGTCGTCGCGGCAGTCTTGATCGCGGCGGGAACGGCGCCGGCGTTTGCCGATGGCCAGGCGGTCTATAATGCGAATTGCAGCGCTTGCCATAATAATATGAAGCCGAAGATCGGCGACAAGGACGCCTGGGCGCCGTTGATCAAGCAAGGCACAGACGCGCTCGTTGCCAGCACCATCAAGGGCAAGGGCATGATGCCGGCCCGCGGCGGGCACGCGACCTTGTCCGACGCCGACATCAAGGCCGCAGTCGAATACCTCGAAAACAAGTCGCAGTAGCGACCGGCCACGTACCGAGCCTCGCGGGGTTTCACAAGCCTCGCGGGGCTTCGTTTTGCCTACGCGGAGGCCCGGGGAGGGCCATGCCGAGGCTTGGAACCTCAGAGTCGTCTGGGGAATGTCGGCACTATTGATCCAGATCAAGGACAGGAGGGTCCCGAAAGCGATTTCTTGGCCGTATCCAAGGTCAGCGGGGGGCACTAACTCGGGCGCATTCGAAAACAAAAAATTGAACGGCCGTATCCGGTTCGAGCAACTCAATACCGATGCGGAAGAGGCCGCGCCCGTATGTGAAATCGGGAACTCATGCCAAAGCACATTGTCCGGCTTGTTTTGCTTATCTTGGCTGTGGGCGTAATTGGGTATGCGGCCAAAACTTATTTCACCGCCGATTCGTTTTACGAATACGGTCACTATCGGGGTGCTTCGGTAGCGGAGATCGCTTCGGACAAACCGAAATACCAAGGCACCGCATATTGCCAAAAATGCCATGCGCAGCAATACGCGGAATGGTCTAAAGGCGTGCATAACAGCGCGGCGGTTGGCAAGGTCGTCAAATGCGAGGTTTGCCACGGCCCTGCGGGTCGCCGCGATCCTGAACAAGGCTATATCAACTCGGCGACCGGCCCGGTTCACCCCGACAATGTGAAGCTTGTCGTCCCAACCGATACCGCAAAGCTTTGCACGCTGTGCCACGAGCAGATGCCGGGACGGCCCCAGGGACAACCGCAAATCGTCGTCGCCACGCATGCGGGAACGACGCAATGCACGACCTGCCACAATCCCCACTCGCCCCGGATCATTGGCGCGGCTGCGGCGGCGACCGGTCCATCGGGCGATCCGGCTGCGGGGAAAGCGAAGGCGGAAGCATCCAATTGTGCGGCATGTCATGGCCCGGCGGGAGTGAGCGAGAACCTTCCCGGCCCCAGCCTTGCTGGACAGAAGGCAGTTTATCTCGTCGGTGCTCTCAAGGCCTACAAAACGGGTGCGCGCGAAAATCCCCTGATGGGCGGCGTGGTCGGGAGTCTGAGCGACGCCGATATTGGAAATCTCGCAGCTTTTTACGCGGGCTCGAGTTGCAAGAGCGCCCAGAACGGGGAAAAGAAGGCCGCGGCCGCAGGGCAAGCGATCGTATCCAAATGCGCTGCTTGCCATGGCATCGCCGGTATCAGCTCGCAGCCCGCATGGCCGAACCTTGCTGGACAGTCCAGTAATTATCTTGCCGTGGCGCTGCAATCCTACAAGAACGGCGGCCGCAAGGACGCCACCATGTCCGGGATGACCAAGGATTTGAGCGATGCCGATGCCGCAAACCTAGCGGCCTATTATTCCAACTCCAGCTGCAAGTAGCGCGCGGAGAAGCAGGGATATGGACGAGGAGCGTTTGCAAATGGGAGAGGACAAGGAACCAGCCGCGTGCCGACAAGGGCGGAGGAGTTTCCTGCAAGCCTTTGCGGCTGCCCTTGGCTGTGGCGGCATGGCGATCGCAGCCAACTCCGTCGTGCGCGAAGCGGCCGCCGCGGTCTCGTCGCCGCCAATACCGGATATCCGTGGCTATGACTGGACCAAGCACCGCTGGGCTTTCGGCGTCGATGCCACAAAATGCATCGGTTGCTTGCGTTGCGTCGAGGCGTGCAAGGCGGAAAACGAGGTCGCCCGTGACGCTCACCACTTCCGCACCTGGGTCGAGCGTTACGTCTATCTGGAAGGCGAGGACACGCCACACATCGACAGCCAAGCCGATCCGGTGAACATCGCGGCCTCCGGCTCGGAAGGAGAATATCGATTCGCCAATCGCTACAAGGACGCGAAAGTGGAAAAGGCGTTCTTCGTGCCCAAGCTGTGCAACCACTGTACCCATCCGGCTTGTGTGCAAGTGTGTCCGACCGGCGCCACCTATAAGACCGACGACGGCGTGGTCGTGATCGACCATACCTATTGCATCGGTTGCCAGTACTGCGTCCAGGCTTGCCCGTACGGCGCGCGGTTTTTCAATGATGAATTGAAGGTTACCGAAAAATGCACTTGGTGCTATCACCGCATAACCAAAGGAATGCTGCCGGCCTGTGTCGAGATTTGCCCTGTTGGCGCGCGCATCTTCGGCGATCGCAACGACATGCAAAGTCCGATCAGCCAGTTCATCAAGAACAATCGGGTCGATGTGCTCAGGCCCGACACCGGCAATGCCCCCAACGTCTTCTATGTCGGCATCGATAAGGATGTGGATTAATGGAAGCTCTTTTTCAGGCCGCACCGTTCACCGGCTACGTTTATCCCAACGAGACGGTTTTCCCTTGGGGGGTGCTCATCGTCGTCTATCCCTATCTCACCGGGCTGGTGGCCGGCGCTTTCACTGTTTCGAGCTTGTATCAGGTGTTCGGCATACAGCAAGTAAAGCCTGTAGCGCATTTCGCCTTGCTCGTCTCGTTGTGCATGATGCTCTTCGTGCCCACGCCGTTGCTGCTGCACCTCGGTCATCCCGAGCGCGCCTTCAATGCGGTCATCACGCCGCATTGGAGTTCCGCCATGGCCATGTTCGGCTATTTTTCCGGCTTCTATATTATTTTATTGTTACTGGAAACTTGGTTTGTGTTCAGGCCTTACATCGTGAGCCAGGCGCAACAACGGAAAGGGCCGCTGGGGTGGTTTTATCGCGTGCTGTCTCTCGGGTCTTACGATCTTTCCGAGAGGGCGATGCGATACGACCGGAAATGGATATTCGCGTTGGCTGTCACCGGCATTCCCGCGGCTCACGGCCTGCATGGTTATGTGGGGTTTCTATTCGGTTCTCTCAAGTCCCGGGAATGGTGGTCGTCCGATCTCATGCCGCCCATCTTTCTGTTTTCGGCGATCATCTCCGGTACCGCTCTATTGGTCGTGCTTTATTACGTGTCCTGCAAGCTGCGTAGGGTTCCGGTTGACCTCGATTGCATAAAGGGCATGGCGTATACGCTGTGGGGCTTCGTCATGTTCACCTTGTTGTTGGAGTTGGTGGAATTCGGTGCTCTTATCTATAAGGGCAGGGAGGGCATCGACATGATCTGGGAGTTCATAACCGGCCCGCTCATCGTTCCGTTTTTTGTCCTGCAACTTGCCATTGGCGCCGTGATACCGATCGCCTGGCTTTCGTATATGTTCTGGCGACGCACCACCGGAAACGCGCTGGTCTTCGGCATCACGATGAGCGCCTTGTTGGTGTTATTTGAAGTCATGATGATGCGCTTCAACGTGGTCATCGGTGGACAAGAGATCGCGAAGACTGGTAAGGGATTGCTGACCTTTCAGTGGCTCTTTTTCGACCGGGAGGGCGTATTGGGCGCAGCCTTGGTGCTGATTGCGCCGCTTGTCCTGCTGTTGGTTATGGTTCGTGTGTTCCCGCCCTGGCAAGATCCAAAGAAAGCATTGTCGCATTGAGCGCGGCGCATATTTGCGAGCTCGGCGCGGTGGTCGCCTTTTAATCCACGGGAGCAACTTCTAGTTCGACTTTCCTGCGGCAGCCTTGCTCGCAAACAGGGTCAAGGCTGTAGCTGTAAGCGTAAACCCGGATCCTCGAGACCGAGGACCTTCTTCTGGGTCGCCGGCGAGCCGGTCAGCGGCATCCTATACGACGTCCTGGCTACGATTTGCCCCAGCGGCTATCGCCTGAGCGATATTGCCCTCAGTGGATGCTCGGAATGTCGCCGCCAGACCGTTCTAGAACCGCCAGCGGCGGTTTGGAGAACCACAATTGGTACATGGTCACCACCCACATGAAGCCGAAGCACATTCCCATTATTGCGCCGCCGACGATCACGACCCAGGCGAATGGGTGGTACAGTCTGACGAAATACCAGGAGGCGATATCCGACACTTCGGCGACGAATGGTAACGCAATGGCGGCGCACTTGAACCATACCGGCCGCACATAGGCGTGGCTGAACATCAGGCCCATGATGAAGAAGATGAAGGTTATTCCGAACAAGTGGATGTGCGACACGCGAATCAGCGTGACGATCGAAGGACCGGTGTCCGCTGAAGTCACCTTTTTCACGTTATCATAGCTGGTCAGGTTTGGGATGTGCGGGTTGCTGCCGTCATGGCATACCAGGCAGCGCTTTTCGATGATCGGCCTGACATTGCTTGCGAACGCCTCGGGCGTGGCGCCGTTCCGCAGCCAGTTTATGATGGTGGCGCCTTCGTCATGCGGCAGCATGTCGCGCATCGGACCTGTCAAGGCTGACTCGAGAACCGAGCCCTGTCCGTTGCCGCTATAGCCGACGACGACGTCCTGATAGGACAGCATCAACGGACTATCACCGGCCCGCCCGGCGTAGGTATCGAAAATATAGATCAGCGCGAACAGGTAACCGAGCCCAAGAACGAGCAGCGTAGCCGTGAACAACACACGCTGGCTGTATGGCATCTCCGAATAATGATGAAACATCCGGTGCAGCGGTGGCTGACTCATCGGATCATTCATGGTCGGTTCCCTTGGTCAAAATTCGTCGCTTATCGATTTGGCATCGGCACGTAGACGATGGCCCGAGCTTTTTGGTGCGCATAGTACGCTGCGAGGTTCTTGATATCGTTCTCGGACAGCACGTCGGCCATGGCCGCCATCTCCGGGCTCCGGCGCGCGCCTGTCCGATAGGCATTCAGCACCTTTTGCAGATAGTCTTCGCGCTGGGCGGCCAAGGCTGGCCGGCTCGGATCGGTGCTGTTGCCGTTGACGCCGTGGCAGCGATCGCATCTCTCCGCCCATTGGGCGGCAGTCAGCGGCTTGCGTACGTTCGGTGGCTGCGGCTGCAGGCTTGCATAATAGGCTGCCAAGTTCTTGATGGCGGTGTCATCGAATCCCCCCACCAGGCCCTTCATCGTTGCGTCGCTGCGCGAGCCGTCTTTATAGCCGTGCAGCGCAGCAGTCAGATACTGGGCGTCCTGGCCGGCCAAGCTTGGCGTCGCGGGATTGCCGCTGACACCTTGGGCGCCGTGACAGCCAGCGCAAACGGCCGCGAGAGTCTGGCCTGCCGTCGGGCTACCTGCTGCAGCGGTTTGCGCCCGC
>JBKQRS010000258.1:0-11692 GCA_052143915.1 Bradyrhizobium sp. | reverse complement strand
ACCAGGCTCTGCAGCGAGGTGATGCCGGTATTGGCGGCCTGCAGCACCTGCACGCCGTTGCCGATGCTGTCGAGCAGATTGCCGATGTCGCTGGCGCGGTTGTTGAGGCCCTGCGCGGTGAAGTAGTTGGTGGGGTTGTCGAGGGCCGAGTTGACCTTGTTGCCGGTGGCGAGGTCATTCTGGGTGGTCGCAAGCAGCGAAGCTGTCGACTGCAGGGAGAGGAGGTTTTGGCGGACTGATGCCGAGAGAACGATACCGGTCATGGTTCATACCTTTCTGGTGTGAAACTGAGAGCAAGCATTACCCCGACCATTCAGATCGGGAGACCGGGGCACGGTGAAAGCAAGTTTCTAAGAAAGCATGAATTGAAAGCTGCAGTTCCGGTCGATCGATCGCGCTGGCGGTTCGCCAGCGGCACTTTCGTTGTCACGCGATGTGAACAAAGACGTTGATAGGACTGCATATTCTTGCTGCGCCGTCCCTTCTTTACGAAGTGTTAACCACAATGGGAAAGGATGGCGTCGGCTCGTACAGCGTCAGCGCGTCGCCAGCCCGAACAAAGCCGGCACTCGCGCGTATTCCCATATGACGTCCGATATAAAAGGCGACAACGGAGAACAGGCATGGCGCTAAAAGTCGAACTCAAGCCACACGAACGGATCATCATCGGCTCCTGCGTGATCACCAACACCGATCAGCGCGCCCGCCTGTTGATCGACGGCGAAAAGATTCCGATCCTGCGCGAGAAGGACATCCTGACACCGGCCACCGCCGACACGCCGGCCAAGCTCGTCTATCTCGCCGTGCAGTTGATGTATATTTCGCCGGACCCGGAGATCAATCACGGCACCTACTTCAATCTGCTGCGCGAACTCGTCACCGCCGCGCCGAGCATGTGGCCCATCATCGAGGGCATCAATACCAGCATCCTCAGTGGCGATCTGTATCAGGCGCTGAAGGAAGCCCGCAAGCTCGTTGCCTACGAGAAGAAGCTTCTCGATCATGCCCGCAACAAGCAAGACGCCGCGATGGAAGCGCGGCGCTCGGCCTGACGGGAGCCGCATTAGATGCGTCTTCGAGCCAAGCACGCCCTCGGACTAGATCCGTGGGTGGATGCCGGTTCGCATCAGGCAAACGCGTCAAACAAAAAACCCGGGGCCCCGCTTTAATCCAATAAGAACCCGATCGGGCTCTAAGTCGCCAGTGGCGAAGACGGCTCGGCGCCAGGCGCGAGGCCGCCGGACGAACGCCGGGCTCCGAAGTCAAGCACCGCGGAAACAAGCGCATCGATATCGCAGACATCGGTGCGGTGATTGACGATCGCCGCGCGGATCGCGAGCCGGCCATCCAGCAGCGTTGTCGAGGGCGCCGAGATTCCGGCTTCCTGGATGTCGGCGACAATGTCGCGATTGAGCGTATCGGAGAAGGCGTCGGCCGCGCGATAGCGAAAGCAGACAATATTGAGCTGAACCGGCGCCAGCAGCTCCAGCCGCGGCTCCGCCAGAATTCGTGCCTCCAGATATCCGGCGAGCGCGCAGGTGCGCGAGATCATCGCTCCCAGCTTTTCGGTGCCGTAGGCTTTCAACGTGAACCACGTCTTGAGCGCCCTGAACCCTCGCGACAAATCGGGCCCGAGATCGCATGGCCAGGGCGAGCCCGCAGCGAGGCCTCTGGTTTCCCGACGCAGATACGCCGCCGGCGCGGAAAACGCCTCGCGGTGCCGCTCGCCGTCGCGAACGATCAGGAAGCCGGCATCATAGGGCACCTGTCCCCATTTATGAAAATCAAGCGCGATTGAATCGGCGTTTTCCAACCCGGCGAGTCGCGGCGCCAGCGCCGGCGAAAGAACCCCGAGCGCGCCATAGGCACCGTCGACGTGAAACCAGAGCTTCTCTTCGAGGCACAGCGCACTCAATGCCTGGAGATCATCGATGGCGCCGATATCCACCGTTCCGGCCGAGCCGACCACGAGAAAAGGTTTCAGGCCGATCTCGCGATCGCGTGCGATCTGGGCGCGCAGCGCCGCCACATCGACGCGGTGCGATCGATCGACATCCATGCTTCGCAGCGCATCGCTGCCGAAGCCGGCAAGGTCCATCGCCTTTGCGACGCAGCCGTGCGCGGCCTTCGAGGTATAGGCCGTGAGCAGCGCGCCTTCGCCGCCGACGCCGTGCTGCCTGACGATCCTGCCCAGCGCCGCTGTCCGCGCCACCAATACCGCCATCAGGTTCGCCATCGACGTTCCCGTGACGAATATCCCGCTCGCTTCGCGCGGGAAGCCGAACATCGCGCGCGTCCATTCGACGATCTGACGTTCGACTTCGATTGGAATATGATCGCGGCCGCCGAGGTTGGCGTTCAATCCGGCCGCCAGCATTTCCGCCAGCATGCCAACGGCGGTGCCGCCGCCATGCACCCATCCCATGAAGCCGGGGTGAACGTTGCCCGTCGCATAGGGCGCGATGAAATCGGCAAACTCCCGGTAGACCTCGCCGAGCCCGGATGGCTGGCGCGGAAGCTCCGTTCGAAACCGCGCGCGAACCTCATCCGGTATCGGACGCCATACCGGGCGCTCGCGGATGGTGGCGACATAATCGATCATGTCATCGAGCATGCGGTGGCCCTGTGCGCGGATTTCATCCCAGTCTTTCGGATCGAGCGTCTCGCTCGATCCGGATTCCGGGGATCCCTCGCGCAGCGCCGGTGTCATGCCGCCTTCTCCCGGGTATGCCCGGCGCGACGGTAGAGCATGGCCGCGAACGCTTCGAACACCTTTCGCATCTGCGGCGCCTTGTACGGAAAGACGTCGGGCGGATCCATGTTGTGGACGATGGCGGTGTTGTCGGCCTCGAATATCAGCAGCGATCCGTCTCTTGTCTCCGCGCAATCCACCGTGAAGTAATCGAGCCCAATTCGATCGACCAGACCAGCCAGCGCAACGCGATGCCGCTGCGCGAAGCCGATATCGAACGTCCGCATGAAGGTCTCTTCCTCGAGACGCTTGCCGGCGCTGAGCGGCATTCCGGCGTTGAGATACCAGATGTCCCAGCGGTCGGCGACTGCGAGATGACACGCGTAAGGCCGGCCATCGACGACGACAATGCGGACCTTGCGAAACAGGCCATCGCCACTGGCATAATCGACAAAGCGCGAGATAAAGAACTCCCGCTCCTGCCGCTCGCGGAGATAGCGTTCCATCGCGGCGGGGTCGTCGATCTTCGCAAGACCCGCCCCCGCATGCGAGCCGCGAGGCCTGACGATGACAGGAAAAGCAAGATCGGCCGCGATGTCGGAAGGCGTTGCGGCTGATCGTGACAGCTCGGATAGCCGCTCGCGGGTCACCGCCGCGGTTGCCGGGATCACCAGGCTCTCGATTCCCCCAAGCAGGCCGTGCAGCTTGTCGCGATCCAGGTTGCCGACGAGGTGCGGCGGATTAAGCAGCGGCCGCGGCCAGTTCGGCATTGCCCTGATTTTTGCCAGCGCATCGCGGCAATCCTCCGAATCCGATGCGACCACGATGGCGATGTCATGGTCGGGCAAGGGTTCGGGCAATTCGGCTTCCGGGATGACATAGAGTGTCCTCAGCTCGATTGCGCTGTCCTCCAGCAGGAATTCGATCGGCGTGTTGCTGCCCATGTCGGTCGCAGCCGCAAGCGCCAGCACGCGCAAGCGTGGCTTCTCGACGGCGCAAGGCGAGCGGAATAATCGGTGGGAGGCAAGGATTTCGTTCTGAATCGCCAGACCCGCCGGTTTGTCGCCCAGCAATTGCGCGATCAGCGATAGATCAAGCCCCTCGCCCGCTTCGATGGTGCCGTCGATCAGCTTGGCGATCAGTTCTTGCCACAGCGGCCGAAGATCGATTCCCTTAGCCGCCATTTTCGTCAGTCTGGCAAGGCCGATACGCTCCGCGCAAGGTGACGGGACCATATCGGTCCGTTGCGGGGAAGCAGCCGGCATCTCACGCAGCATCGGTCGCAAGCGCGGGCGCGGCAAACTGCGACGAAATCTCGCCATGGAATACGGACGGGCCGACATGGTCGAGCCGGCTCTCAAGGTCGGCCCATATTTCGCCGCCGATATCGGTCCAGCGTTTGCAGAAGGCAAAATCCTCGCTGAGATAGGTGCTGGTCGCCGGATCGATCATGCATTCGAACAGCGCAAACCGGTTGGGACTTCCGGCGAGCTTGTCGAGCGAGTGCTCGCGGAAGAATTGCAGCGAGGCGTAAGCGGGATGCGCGCACATCTTCTCGAATACGTGGCGGCGGATCATCAAGAATCCGGTCCCGGCGTAGCGCACCCGCGTGAAGCCATTCACGACAGCGACATGATCGGGATCGTTGATCTCCAGCACGTAGTCGAGCGCGGCCGCCGGCACGTTCGGCCGTTTGCCTTCGATGGCGCGCCTCGCCTTGTCCCAGTTGACGCGCTTGATGGGATATACGCCGGCCACCACGTCCGCTCCGGACTCGATCAGGCGAAATACCTGATCGGGGGTGAAGCCGATATCAGCGTCCACGAAAAGCAAGTGCGTGGCCGCAGGGTCGTCGAGAAACAGCGTCATCAGATTGGCGCGCGCGCGCGTGATCAGCGCATCGCCATCGCGCAGCTCGACCTTGAGGTCCATGTTGGACATCGAACGCACCGCCCGCTGCAACTGGAAGATGGAGCTGGCATAGATGCTGGAGACCTGTCCGCCGAAGCAGGGTGTGGCCACAACGAGGTGAATCTGCTCGGTCATCAAGGGCTCCGGCTGCGGGCGTTTACGATTGTCACCAAACAGTAAATAGACGTGGTTAACGAAATCCTAACGGCGGCGGCTACACTCCCTGCCCGGCCCAGGCGGACTGACAGAGTTGCCGCAATTCGTCACCCAGGCGGGCGACCACGCTGTCCCAGTCGCCGAAGGCCGGCTGCCGGAGCAGCTTCGCGGACGGGTACCATGGGGTGTCGTCGCTACTCCGCATCCAGCGAAAATCGGCCGCATAGGGAAGAAGGATCAAGACGGGCTTGCCCATCGCGCCGGCCAGATGCGCCACGGAAGTGTCGACCGAAACGACGACATCGAGCAATGCGATGACGGCCGCCGTATCGGCGAAATCACCCAGCTCGCCGCCGAGATGGACAAGGTTCGGCAGCCCACGCAACATTTCGCTATCCGCCTGGCGCAGGTCGCTTTGAAGACTGAAGCAGCGGACCGGCGGGTCTTCAATTAGCCCGGCCAGCCGGGCGAGCGGGATCGACCGGTTGCGGTCATTCTTGTGCGCGGGAGATCCGGACCAGACAAACCCGGCGCGCGGCCCGCCTTGCGGCAGACGATCGCGCCAATGTGCCAGGCGTTGCACGGGTGGCGCGAGATAGGGAACGGACGCCGGGATCGTCTCGGGCCCTGTTCCGAAGGCAAGCGGGAGACTGAGCAAGGGACAGTGCAGGTCGAACCGGGGGAGCGGCTCGCCTTGGGCGATGACGTCGATATTTTCGAACTGCGATAATAATGACAGCAGTTCCGGCTGAACCTCGCAGACGACCTTCGCGCCACGGCTGGCCAGCAAAGGCGCATAGCGGATGAACTGGATGGTATCGCCCAACCCCTGCTCGGCATGAAGCAGAATGGTCCTGCCGGAAACCGGCGCATCTCCCAGCCAAAGCGGGGCTCGAAGCTGCCGGCGCTGGCCGGCAAACGTGGCGGTCTTCCAGCGCCACTCATACGCCCTCCAGCCGGCAACGAAGTCGCCCAGTGTCAGCCGCGTCATGGCGGCCTCGAAATGGGCTTCAGGGAATTGAGGCCCGGCCACGAGCGCGGCCTCGAAATCGGCAAGCGCCTCAACCGGCCGGTCGAGGCGGCGAAGGGCATGACCGCGATTGGTCAGGATCTGCGGATGGCCGGGCATCGCCGCAAGCGCCTTGTCGTAGTTCGAGATCGCGTCCGCGGGCCGGTTGACGCGCAGCAGCGCATTGCCTCGGTTGACGAGCGCGCCGACATGGGAAGGATTTTTCGCCAGCACGTCATCGAAGCCGGCGAGCGCGTCATCGATGCGGCCGAGTTCGAGACAGGCGTTGGCGAGATTGTAGAGGATCTCCGGATGATCCGGCGCAATCAGCAAAGCGTTGCGATAGTGTGCTACCGCCTCCTCAAAGCGTCCCGTCGCATGCAGCGCGAGTCCAAGATTGGACATCGCATCCGCAGAACCGGAATTGACCTTGAGCGCCTGCGATAGGAAACGCAGCGCCTCGACGAGGCGACGGCGCTGCAGGTTGAGAAGGCCGAGCAGTTGGAGTGCATCGAAATCTTCCGGCCGGTATTCCAGAATCCCGGCACACAGCCTTTCGGCCTTGTCGAGATTGCCTTGCTGAAAGGAATTGTAGGCCTGCCGCTGCATGCGGGACAGATTCGGCACGGAGGCATTTTTCCAATTCGCCGACAACTGGCATCTCCAGGAAGCACAGAGCGTTTTCAAAAGCCCATGGCCTCGCCCGAAACGCGCGCGGGTTACGAGACCGCTTTCGAATCAATCACTGCCTGGCAGGCTATCATTTTCCGGCTCTCGCCGTCCGCCCGTGGCGATGCGCGGGCCCCATCGTGATGCTTCCGCGACGCCACATCGTTGATTTGAGCGCGCGAGATGCGGCGCGGCTTTCAATCCATTCGCACGCGGGTTTGGTCCGCAATTTGCATCGAAAATCCATAACGCTTTCGTGACTGAGGTGATCCAAATGCGATTGTTGCCGATTTCCCGCGCCACTGCCCTGATTGCGCTGCTTTGGTCGCAGCAGCCTGCCCACGCCGAGACCACCCTTCGTATCGCGATGACCGCGTCCGATATCCCGACGACGACCGGCCTCCCCAATAACGGCTTCGAAGGCATGCGTTTTCTCGGCTATCCGATTTTCGAAGGGCTCGTGCTGTGGGATCTGACGCGCACGGATCGTCTCGCGGACCTGCGTCCGGGACTGGCCGAGAAATGGGAGCAGGCAGCAGACGACAACAAGACCTGGATCTTTCACCTGCGCCACGGCGTCAAATTCCACGACGGGACTGATTTCAACGCCGATGCCGTGGTTTGGAATCTCGACCGCTATTTCAAAAGCGACAGCCCGCAATACGAAGTTGCGAGCTCCGCGATGACGCGGGCGCGGGCACCCTTGGTCGGGACTTACAAGAAGATCGACGACTACACGGTTGCGGTCTCTACGACGAAGCCCGCCTCCTACTTTCCCTTCATGGCCGTCTATATTCTGTTCACCTCGCCCGCATCCTTCGAGAAGGCAGGGCGCGATTGGGCAAAGGTGGCGACGCTGCCCGCCGCCGGCACCGGGCCTTTCCGCATTTCGAAAGTCATCCCGCGCCAGGAAGTCGATCTCGTTCGGTGGGACGGCTACTGGGACGCAGCGAAGAAAGCAAAAGTGGATACGGTGGTGCTGATGCCGATCCCGGAAGCCAATTCGAGGCTCGCGGCGCTGCGCTCGGGCCAGGTCGACTGGATCGAAGTGCCGCCACCCGACGGCATTGCCTCGCTGAAGGCGGCAGGCTTCACCATCACCACGGGCTCCTACCCGCATGACTGGCCCTGGTTTTACAACATCGGCGCGACAGGCAGTCCCTTCAAGGACGTGAGGGTCCGCCAGGCCCTGAATTATTGCATCGATCGCGAGGGACTGGTGACCTTGCTCAACGGGACGGCAGAGCCATCCGTAGGCTGGCTCAAGGCCAGTGATCCGAATTTCGGATCCCCTGAAAACCACTACAAATTCGATCCCGCCAAGGGCAAGAAGCTGCTCGCCGAGGCCGGCTTCACGCCAGCGAAGCCGCTTGCCTTCAAGGCCATGATTTCGACCTCCGGCTCCGGGCAGATGCTGCCCTTGCCGATGAACGAATTCATCCAGCAAAACCTCAAAGAAGCCTGTGGCGTGGACGTCGAATTCGACGTCGTCGAGTGGCAGATCCTCCTGAACGCGGCCCGCGCCACGCCCGACAGCCCCAATCTCAAGGGAGCGATGGCACTCAATATCAGTTCGCCGTCTTCCGACGTCGGCATCATGGCCCGCTATTTTTCCTCCGCGAACTTTTCGCCCAACGGCTTCAATTTCGAGCAGTGGAAAGACGACGCGTTCGACAATGCGCTGACGACGCTTTCCGAAGCGAGCGACCCCGCGGTGATTTCAGGCGCGCTGCGCAAGGCGCATGAACGGCTCGTCGACAATCCGCCGTGGCTTTATATCGTCCACGACCTGAACCCGCGCGCGATGAGCCCGAAGGTCAAAGGGTTTGTCTCGCCGCAATCATGGTTCATCGATCTGACGCTGGTGAGCATGCAGTAATGAAGACGAGCGCCCGCGGCGCGGTCAATTTTGCGATCAATATTTGACGGCGACTGTCGAAGCCAGCACATTGAGTGCGACGTTGAGACCGATCTCGCCAGTGTAGAATGTCGCCTGGCTCTGACCAAATTGGCTGGTGAAGCTTGCGTAAGCCGTCATCCCGCCCCCGAGCGTCACCGTGGTGCCGACTGTGCCGGCGCCCCAATCCTTGCCCAGTGCGACTGCGGGCATCGAATAGCTCGGTGCCATGATCGTCGTCAGCGAGGCGGTCACGGAGCGATCATAGGGAACGAGTTCATGGTCCCACGTAAGCTTGACGTAGGGACTCCAGATTCCGACATCGATATGCGCTTGATAACCGAGCTCGGTCACCGCGGAGTTGCGGATTTGGCCGCGGTATGACAACGCGGTCACTCCACCCAGACTGTCGGTCTCGGTAAAGCCATCTACCCAGATTCGCTGGAGCAGAATGCCGGCCACGGGACCGTGCACCAAAGTCAACTGCGTACTGGCCGGAGCTTTGACGGGCAATGACGCCGAAGTAACGGCGCTGCCGACCGGAAGCTGAAAATTATAGCCCATTTCCCAGGCGAGCGACGCGTTGCGGCCATTTGTGGTGCCGGTATTCGATACCTGCACGATGCCGAGCGGAATGATCCGGTTCACATCGTACTGCAGGCCGCCATAGGTGCCGACCAGATCGAACCAGACCCGTCCGTCGGCGTACGCCGAATAGCCGCTCAGCGCGTATTCGGTCTGCTTGAAATTGCCGCCAAGGCTGAAGCTCTGGGTGGTGGTGCCCGCGGACACGGCGCCGCCAATCAGCCAATTCGGCGCCCAGAGATAGTCGGTACCGACGGTGAACATGGCGGGCGTGCCAGGATCGGTCGGGAATCCGGGGAAGTTGCCCACGCTGAGCCATGACACATCGCCACTGACCCAGGTGTTGAAAGTCCCTGGCCTGCGTTGGCGCTGGGAAATTGCAATCTGCTCGTAGATGGTGTCGACGACGGCGGTCCGCGTCTTCACCGGCGCTTCGGCGAGGAAGGAGATCTCGCTCGGCGCGGTGAGGAGACTGTAGAAATAATCGGCCTCGATCTGCTGGCCGGCTTGCGTGAGGTGTATGCCATCCATGAAAAGATGGGTCTGCAGCGCGTCGGCGGACACCAGATAGCCGTGGTTTGGACTGGGCGTGGTGGTCGGTGCGCAGGTTTCTCCCCAACCAAACCCCACGAAGCCGACAGGCGGGATGCACGCGAAGGAATTTATCGGAGCGGTGAACCCGAATAGGGCCATGTTGTTCTCGACCGAGCGAAAGACGGAAATGGTATCGGCCGGGATGAACTTGACGCCGGCCGCCGCCAGATCGTTCCAGGTCGCAGACAGAATCGTGCCGCCATAGAACTGCGTTGCGGCGTTGGTCGAGGGGCCCGGATAATAATTGCTCATGAGGATGTAGCGCGCTCCGGCGGCCTGGAGCTGAACAAGGCTGTTGGTGAGGATTTGCGCCTCGCCGAGGAGATAGGTCACGGCGGCCGGTGAGAACGCGCCGTAGGTGAGCAGCGCAGCGGTGATGTCGTTACCGCCGCTGCTCAAGACATAAAGCGCATTGGGATTGGCGTGGCCATTCACGGAAGCCAGGTAATTTTCGATTTGCGTGGCGGTGCCGGGCAGCAGAGGATTTGGCGACAGGTTTCCGGTGGCTGTGCCCGGGTAGCCAGGTGGGACGAGAAAGTCGACGGCGCCGCCGACGGCGTAATTCGTTCCGCCGGGTGTATTGGCGGGGTTCGCCGACAGCCCAAAGAAGCCACCAAGAAATTGGACGTTGTTTTGCCCAGGGCCGGTGGGGTGCAGGTTGCCGCCGGCCGCCAACGCACTTGCGTTCCAGAAATCAAAAAGCGGAATGCCGTGCGAGGCATGCGCGAACCAGCCCGTGTCGGTCGCGCTGTCGCCAAATCCTACAAGCTGATTGAAGTTCTGCGCCCCGGCGAACTGTGTGGAACACAGCAGTGCGACGCCTACGCAAAACGCATGCCTCAGCTTCATGGAGATAGCCCCTCCTAGCCCGTAGAGGTCGACTTGTTCCTTTCCAGTGTGGTCATCTTACCGCACCCGCAGGGCGAAGCTGTTACCCTTTCGCAACGCTCACGGGAATTTACCCGCTATCCCCGGATGGGATCTTGAGCCAATCCCTGATGCAAACCCGCGCGCCCGATAGAGCCGGCACGTTCTACTTCTCCAGAAATCTCGCCGGCGGAAAGTCGCGGGAGTAAACCGGGTTGGCCAGGAAGGCTTGCTTGCCGTAGGTCCAGAATTGACTGACGTCGGGATAGGTCTTGAAGACCGAATTGACGAGCCGCCCGTCCTTCCGTGTCACCTTTCGCAGGTAAACATTGCCGACGACATTGCCGAGATCGTCAAACCTGACCGGTCCCCGCACCGTTTCGACATTGGTCGCGCGAAGTGCCGCCATCAACGCCGCCTTGTCTTCAACCTTGCCGTTGACAGCCTTGACGGCGGCTTCAAGCACTGCCCCGTTCACATAAGTACTCGCCGCATAGAATCCCGGATCGTATTTGAATTCCTTGCGGAAGGCCGGCGCGAAGGTCTGGTTCGGCTTGGCGTCGAGCTCGGCCGAATACCAGCAGGTGGTGATGATATCGAGCGCTTCGTCGCCCATGTTGCGCAGCACCGCTTCGTCGAGCGCGGTCATTCCGCCGATCACCTGCATCTTGTCTTTCAGGCCGTAGTCCACGAATTGCCGCAAGAAACGGAAACCGTTCGAACCGGCGAAGCCCAGAAAGATGGCGTCCGCATTCTTCAATTGCGCCGCGTAGCTGCCGTAATCGGGCACGGTGAGCGGCGGAAACAGCTTTTGAATGATCTGGCCGCCGTTGTCCTCGAAGACGCGCTGAAAGCCGGCGCACATCTCCTGGCCGTAGGCGATGTCGTCGGCAATGGTGATCATCTTCTTGAATTTGAGTTCCTTGGCGGCATATTCGCCGAGCGGATGGGCGCATTGAGAGGACGTGGAGGTTGCGCGGACGAACCATGGATTGGGGTGGCGCTGGGTCATGTCCTCCGCGGCGGCAACTGAAAGCGTCGGAATTTTGTTCTGACGGATATAGTCGTCGATCGCCAATGCCTCGAACGCCGCGAGCGGTCCGATCAGACAATGGACGTTGTCCTTCTCCACCATTTCCTGAGTCTTGCTGCGCGCCGTCGCCGGAACGCCGGCGGTATCTCCAACCACCAGCTCCACCTTTCGGCCCGCCATCATGTAATCGCGCTCCTTCAAATACATGATGAGCGCACGTTCCATATCTATGCCGCCGGAAGCAAGCGCTCCGGTCTTGACCGTCAACAGGCCGATGCG
>JBKQRS010000257.1:0-4274 GCA_052143915.1 Bradyrhizobium sp. | reverse complement strand
TATTCACAGCTGTCACTCCCATTCCGAGATGAGAGCGCGATCGCGTCTCCAATCCACCCTGGTCTGCTTGATAAGCTATCACCGGGGCGACGACATCCGGTCAATGCTGGCGCGAAGCGCCACCGCGAAAGCGGCTTGGCATTGACGGGATGGTGGCGCTCCGGTCCCATCCCCGCAAGCAGGCCATGCCGCCACTCCCCACCAGCAAGGGGACAGCGACAGAACCTCAAGCTGCTCCGATGCTGTTAGCTACCAGACGCGCCGGGGATGGGACATTGCCATCCTCGTCGTCACCGGCATGCGTGCCGGCCTTCTCGAAGTCCGCAACGGCCTTAACAGACCTCATCGAACTGGCCTTTCGGACGCCATGATACTGGATCGGCGATCTAGCGATTGATGTCGGATTCGCGCCAGCCTGCGCCGTTGACGCTGATCCTGATCTGGGGTGGGAATGTGCCCTCAATGATCTTGCGGTAGATGGTGGATCGGGACAGCCCGGTTCGGAAAAGGACGGTTTTGAGGCGGATGATACGGTCTGGCTCCCGCATGGTTGCGCTGCCCCCTGCTGGCTGTTTCTGGCCGCTGCTGATCCAGACAGAACAAGCAGTGACGGTCGCGCAAGCGCGCTTTTCGCGTCGTCGTACCGTGGCGTGCAGGCGGCGGAAAATAGTATGGGTCAAAGTCCGAGGCCCCGGCCTCTACCGAGGTCGATGCCGTGGCTGAAGGCGAGCTCGATGCCGAGCCGGCGACCTGAGTCGATCCCGATGCCGAGATCCTGCTTGCGGTTGGCAAGAATGGATTCCAGTTGCGGATCGCGTTCTAGGCTCTTGGCCATGGCGCCCATCGCCGAGCGCGTGGTCTTGTAGCCGGACATGTCGCCCGCCTGATACTGGCGTAGGCTGGTCTGGTCGAGCTTCTGCCAGCGTTCCACGAAACGGTCGGCCCGGCGGCTCGGATCGGTGCGGATTTCGGTTTCGAGCTGGAGGGCGCGGATGGCGCGGTTCACCTGGCCGCCAGCAGCCTCGCGGACGAGTTCCGGATTTTTCTTGTAGGCGGCTTCGGCGTCGTGCGAGCCATAGGGCCGCACCTCCTCGAAGACCTTGCGGGCCTCCTGCAATTCCTTCACCTGCTCCGGGCTGGCCTTGCCGCCCGCATCCTGGGCGCTGTATATGGCGTCCACGGCGCGAGCATGGCGCTTGAGGGCGTCGGTTCGGGCTTTGCGCAACGCCGCCTCGCGATCCTCGCCGGTCGCTCTCGTGGCCGCGACGGACTCTCGGTGTGCTTCCTTCCTTTCTGGCCCGAGCGCGCGATCTGCAGACGGGCGCAGGCCATCTAACATGTTGCGTACCCTCTCGGGCACGACCTTGCGCACAATCTCGGCCACGCGCTCGCGGAAAGTGATCCCGCGCCGCTCGGCATAGCCTTGGGCCGGATCACGCTGCTCGTAGTCCGAGGCCATGTCCTTGGCCCGGTCACGCGACAGGGTGCGGACGAGCCGGTCCCGATTGGCGAAATCGTCGTGGCCATAATGCAGGTCCATGCCGTCGCGGTGCCGCGACAGGGCGACATAGCTGCCATGGGCGTCCATGCCGGGCGTCGCCAGCACATAGGCACGGTCCGCCGTCATGCCTTGCGCCTTGTGAATGGTCGCGGCATAGCCGTGGTCGATCCGGTTATAGTCCTTGAGGTCGAAGCGCACTGATCGACCATCGTCGGTCTGCACGGTCATGGATTGTATGCTGACCTGCGCGACGGTGCCAAGCGTGCCGTTCTTCACGCCAAGGCCGCGCTCATTTTGCAGAAACATGACGCGGTCCCCACTGGCGAAACTCCGCTCTCCGCGCTCGACGGTGACGCGCACCTCATCGCCAAGGCTTCCGGCTTCCCGTATCTTTTCGCGCGCTGTCTCGTTGAGCGCTTGCACCTCGTCATTGGTGTAGGTGAGGATGATGCGGCTCTTATCCGGTGATGTCTGCCGGTCGCGATCCCAGCGCTCGATCAGATCGCCGCGCGCCTGCTCTCGGGTTTGCGCGTCGTGCAACATGCCATGGGAGCGGTAGGCTTCAAGCGCATCGCCGGTTCCGCCGGTCGCCAGATCGCGCGTTGCGTCGCGCTGCCAGTCCTCCCGCTGACGGCGCACTTCGCCGATTTCCGCGCCGCCTTGACGCTCATGGATCGAGCGGAAAGCCGCGCCGGCTTCGATGGACTGCAACTGCCTGGGATCGCCGACCAGCACCACTTTTGCGCCAGCTTCGGCAGCATGGGACAGCACACGCTCCAACTGGCGCGTGCCGACCATGCCCGCCTCGTCGATCACCAGAACATCGCGCGCGGCGAGCAGGTCGCGGTCCTGTCCCCAGCCATGCTCGATGCTGGCGATGGTCCGCGACGTGATGCCGGATCCGCTTTCGAGATTTTCCGCCGCAATGCCGGAAAGCGTCACGCCCCGGACCTGGTAGCCGGCCGCTGCCCAGGCCTCCCGCGCCACGCCCAGCATCGCGCTCTTGCCGGTTCCCGCATAGCCGACCACGATCCCGAGATCGCGCCCATCCGTGATGTGCGCAAGCGCGTCAGCCTGCTCGCCCGACAGCACAAGGCCGCGCTGTTCAGCTCGCGCCAAAGCGGCTTCGCGGTCCGCGCCACGCACCTCATGGCGCTCCCGTTCCGCCATCAGTTCGGCGGCGCGGTGCAGGCGCTGTTCAGCCTCGATCATCTCGCGGGTGGTGAACCGATCCTCGCCGCGAGCGTCCTTGCCGAGTTCGACAAGATCTGGAGCGCTATGCATCGCGCCCATGACCTCATTGAACTGGTCGAGACCGTCGCTGTGACGGTGCGCGAACTTCGCTATATCGCGCCGCGTGAAGGTCGATTGCTGCTGCGTGATCGCGTCCAGCCCAAGCGAAGGATCTGCGATGATCCTCTCGCCATTGCCGTGTGCAATCTCGCGGTGGATCTCGGCGCGGTCGGCCTCGGTCCCTTGGCCCTCGATACGCTGCGCGGAAGCCCCGATCTGGGTTTGGGGCTCCAGCGCGATCCCCTGCGCCTCGAAACTGCGATGGTCGATGCGCGCATCAATGTCGAGTTCGGCAAGGCGCTCGTTGGCAAGCTCGGCCCAGCGTTCGCGCCAACGCTCGACCATCTCCGTTCGGTTCCAGTCTCGCACCTTCGGACCGAAACCGTCCTCGTCCACCGCGCGCATGGTGAGCATGACATGCGCATGGGGTTTGGGCATGCCGTCTTCGCCGATGTCCCAATGCACATTGAGATCGGCGATCATGCCCTGATCGACGAACTCGGTGTGCACGAAGTCGCGGGCGAGTTCGATGCCCTGTGCCTGTGTCATCTCGCGCGGAAGGGCGAATTCCACTTCGCGGGCAAGCTGCGCGTCCTTCCTGATCTCGAAGGCTTCGACATCGTTCCACAGCCGTTCGCGGTCGCTCCATGCCTCCGGCGCATTTTCCGGCAGCATCACCTCGGAATGAACGACTCCGCGCTTGGCGGAAAAGTCATGGCTGCGGTCCAGGCGCTCGTCGCGCAACCGCGAGCCAGAGCGGTAGGCGGCCGACGCCACCGCGCTGGAGCCGGACTTGCGGCCAATAACCTTGACGTGAAGATGATAGATCGCCATCGCGATCGGATCAGTGGCACGGCAGAGCGCACGTCGGTACGACGTATAAGCGCGCCCTCCCTCGAAAGATTCTCGGGCGGGATTACACCGTCTCAAACCGTCCCGGTGACCTTACAGCATTATGCCCAGGGCTCAACTATCATCCCCTCATCAACATTGCTGGAGAACGTTATGCGCAAGCCGCGGGATTTCGACGGGGAACTGAAAGCGCTTCAGGACAAGGCGCGCGACCTCAAGAGCCGCAAGGTGCAGCAGCTCGGCGAGCTGGTCATCGCCACCGGGGCAGATAGCCTCAACGTCGATGAACTGGCAGGCGCGCTGATCGTGCTGACTGAGACCAAAGATGCTGGAAAGAGGGAGGCGTGGGCCAGGCGCGGAGCCGCGTTCTTTCAGAGCCGGGCGCGGCGAACTGCACCGGCAGCTGAGCGCCACACCGGCGGCGCTGCGGCGCAACGGGGCGGCGCGCAACCGTCAACAGGCAGCAAGGGCACGGCATGATATGCGCGCATGGCAGGTCGAGCGCCGCAAGCGCACGCGGCACCTGATCGAACTGGGCGGCCTCGTCGTCAAGGCTCGTGTCGTGGACCTGACCGGCGATGATCGCGCCATCATCCTCGGCGCCCTGCTCTGGATGGCAGACAAGCTC
>JBKQRS010000256.1:0-4091 GCA_052143915.1 Bradyrhizobium sp. | reverse complement strand
AATCCTTCGGGTTCTGCGACATCTTGTTAAGCTCGTCGTTGGCATTGGCGGCACTGGCGCCAAATGCCGTTACCGAGGCAAGACAGGTTGCAACAAGCACCTTGCGCATAACGAAACCTCCCATGTTGTGTTTGAAAATTTTACGTAACGCTGGGCTGTGCTCGTCCAGCGTCAACTCCCGCATCGAAGCTGTTCTTTCGACAGCACGTCATGGCTTTAGACACGTCGACAAAGCAGCACCCGGCCCCGACTCGCGAGTCTCGGTGTCTTGTCTGTCAACTGGGCATGTGAATCAGAACGGTGCCGTTACGACGGTTTCCTCCTCCCGCATGCGAGCCTCGGGTTCACGTCCAGAGACGGGCCACTTGCTCTGTTCTATTTTTCCTGGGTTTTTCTACCCGCTTCGGCGACGGGAAGCTTGCCCAAGAGGGAAGGAGGTTTGCTCGAAAGCGAAACTCAACGAATTTTTCCGTTGCCAGCCAGCGATTTGCGCGAGCGACGACCTTCAAGCCTGCTTCCTGGCCCTTGCCGGAGCGGCTACCCTGATCCACGGGCAGGTTCCCCTTGACGACGTCTGAACTAAGTCCGAGGATTGGAACCTGCGGGTCCAACGATCGTTCTGAATGAGGTAGATACCGCCTTGCGGTGACGGACTGCCTGACAAGGCGTCATATTTTGATCTCTGTTCACTCATGTGGTTGGGTCATGCCAAATTCCGTGCAATCCCTGAGTACCTCCGGACTGACGCCCAAGAAGCAGATCCAGTGCTGGATCGATGCGCTCACCCAGCTTTGCGGCCAATTCGATGTCGATCCTCTCGACGCTCCGTCCCTCGAAGGACACGTCAACTACACGACCGTCTCGCGGCTGAAACTCTGTCAGATCGAAGTGAGCCAGCATCGGATCGCCCACCCGGTTTCGCGGGCGAAGGCAAGCGAGCACCCCTTCGTCAAAATCCTGTTCCAGACCTATGGCGTTTCGCATTTCGAGCAGAACGGCCACCACATCAAGCTGATGCCCGGAGATTGTCTCGCCTATGATGTATCCTGTCCGCATACCATCATCAGCCCATCGCTGACGCGGCACGAAGTAGTCATCGTACCAGCGGAATTACTGCAGGAACGCGGTTTCCATTCGGCGAAGCTGCCGGCCTGCAAAGTTTCGGCGCGTACGGGGACCGGCCGGATCGCGCATGATTTCATGCATGCCGCTTTTGGCGAAGCTCCGAAACTGTCGCCGCACACCGCGCTCGGCGTCGCCGACACGTTGCTCGATCTCCTGCTGCTGCCGCTTCGCGAAGCCGGGACGGCGTTTGATCGCGGTGGTCCGGTGGCGCTCTACGAGCGGGCTCAGGCCTTCATCCACGATCATTTGCGCGACCCCGATCTCAGCATCGACCAGATTTCCACGGCGTTGGGCTGCACCAAACGCTACCTGCACATGTTGTTCAGCGACAGGGGCATGACGGTCAGCGACTATATTTGGCGAGCAAGGCTGCTGAACTGCCGTCAGGAGCTTGAGACCCAGGGCGGCAAGACAATCACGGACGTCGCATTTTCGTGGGGCTTTTCAAGCTCGTCGCATTTCAGCCGGGTGTTCAGAAATTACTTCGGGATTGCTCCGTCCTCGATCCACAAGGCGCAGCATGCTAACCCGTCTCCGGTGAATATTTTGCCAGGTACCTTGGCCCAGCGCCCGACCTAGGCTTTCTGCTCGTCGCGGCCGAGATCGGAACGCAAGCAGGCGCAAGTACGGCTTCACCTGGAGCAAGTCGACAAACTGGGAACTGCCGATTGTCCCGGTATGTTGGTGCGTGCCAATTCTCACGGTGGCGGCGCTTCGACCCATACGTCGCTTTGCTTGATACGCTTGATAAGCGCCTGCGGATCGAATTTGCGGAAACCCGGCGGGATCTCGAACAGCGGCCCGGGTTGCGGTCCCTCCTGAATGTTCCGAGCGGCGATAGTCGCGCCATCTTCCATCTTGATTCGCAGCGGGAATTTGAGGCTCGGGTCGATCCAGCCAACGATGTCCTTTCCGGAGGGCAATATTGCCCGGTAGGCGGCGGCGTGGCGTCCGTCGATGATCTCTTCGCCGATGCGCTCGCACCGCCACGGGTCACCCGGGTTCGCCGCGCCGGCGAACTTCGCCATCATCTGCCATTGCCGGCAAGGATCGCCCGGATCGACCGAAACAAATATCTGGGTCAGCCGGCTTGATTGCCGAGCGTCCATGAAAATCCGTTCGGCAGGCCGCGCAAAAAGGGTGGCGCGGTTCGGTCCGTCGGTCAGGAAGAACCCGTCCGCGAAGTCTGGCGTTTCGATACGCACCTTATCGTTGAAGACGCGGAGTTTGCCGGCGGACGTGATCGTCCTGCCATCGGCATGAGTGGTGACGAGATCGGCCGAAAATTGCTGCGCCTGCACCGAAGCACGGCCGAACCACAAGAAAACTGCAACCGCAAGCAAGCTCAACCATGACCGGTGGGATCGCAAAAAAATCTTTGGTCCTATGGCCATTATCGATATCCGCTGAAAGAAAGCCCGCCCGTGAGTTGAAAAAGCAGCGCCGACCGAGCCATAAGACCCGGTCGGCGCCACCTCAGAAAGTTAGATCATGATCATTCGGTATAGGGCTGATTGACTGGATGATCGAAGTCGAACGCGTCGAACATATCAGCAATTGCCGGGCTGTTGGTCGGCACGTACTCATTGTTCTTCGCAAACGTCGGGTTCGGAAGGTTGTCGCGGCTGCGGTTCGTGATCGGGCGCAGGTTCCAGTTGCGCTCGATGAACTTCAGCAGAGACACGTGGTCAGCGTAGTTGTGGTAGACCTTGCCTCCGGTCGAATACGGCGAGAGGATCAGGGTCGGGATGCGCGGTCCGTCGCCGAAGAAGTCGATCGACTGGATGAAACCCGAATCCCAGTAACCGCCCGCTTCGTCCCAGGTAACGATGACAGCGGTTTCCGCCTTCAGCTTCGGATTGGCTTCGAGCGCGCTGAGAACGTTGAGCGTGTAGGCTTCGAACAGGTCGATCTTCGAGCTCTGCGGATGGCCGTCGAGCAGACCATCCGGCTTGCCGAACGACACCGAAGGCAGGGTGTTGTTCTGGATTGCCGTGATCAGATCGGCGGTGTCCTTGATATGCGCCGTGCGAACAGCCGGGTTGGCCATGATGGAGGTCGCATACTGGAACGGATTGCAGATCTGGCAATAGGCCACGCCGAGAGCGTGCGCCGGATCGGCAAGTGCCGCCGCAGTCAGGTTCGGGCTGGTCGGATTTGCCGCAACTGCTTCATTCGAGAGCGCCACAGCGTCGTTATACGCGCCGCCGTAGTAAGCCCAAGTAATGTTGCTTGCGATCAAGGCATCGCCAATGGTCCTGAGCGGCGACGGCGGAACGTTGCCAGCGCCGGACAGCGCACCGTTCGGCAGGTAGCCGGGGTTGACGTTGTTGAGCATGTAGTAGTGGTTGGGCTGGCAGTCCGGCTCCGCCGCGTAGGGCAGGTTTTCCAGGTAGTTCACGATCGGCCCGACGCCAGGCTGGGACACATCGGCGCAGGCGCTGAAGTTACCGTCGACCGTGTACTGGTTGACGGTTCCCGAAACCGGATTCGGATTCGCGATCATGTTCGCCGGCGGCGTGGCGGGATTGCCGTTGCCGTCGCTCCAGAACGCTGCGTCACCGGTGCCAATCATGGAGTGGTTGGCGGCGGTGCCACCATGGAACGACTGGTGGAAGTTGTCGGCCAAAGTGAAACGATCAGCCAGCGCCTTCAGAACCGGAGCCTGTTCCTGCTCCGCATTGTAGAACCCCATCGTGTTGCCTTCGCTCTTGTTGGACGCCGAGTAGGTCGCCATCACGAAGGGGAACAGATCGGCCTTGCAGCCCGAGCTATTGGTCTTGGTCGCGTTGGCGACGCTGCAATCCTCTTGCTGCCAGTCCGAGTAGAACCGGTGCGTGGTATCGCCGGTGTAGTCGTCGTCGGTGAGCTGCGGACCCTGCATTGGGAACGGCCCTGCGAGAGTTCCGGCGCCCGGAACGCGGGCGTCGAGAGAGCCGGCCGGCAGACCGGTGGCGCCGGTGGTC
>JBKQRS010000255.1:0-4077 GCA_052143915.1 Bradyrhizobium sp. | reverse complement strand
GGCTGCAATGACGCGGAGCCCGTTCAACGCATCACGAAAGGGACACGCTGTGAGCAACCCACCTCGCCGGGCGTCAGCGTCGCGGCAAAGGCGACAAGGATGCGGATCATGCGGTCGCTGCCGCCAGCCGGAGACGTGGTGCATCAAGCTCTTGGCCCTGATGGGTTGACCGGACGGACTTGCCCAAGGCCGAGCCCAGCCAGCGGGGCGGGGAGCGGGACAAATGATGTCCGGGGAGGCTTTCGGCGGCGTGCGGCGGCATCGAACCAAAGGGCATGACGGCAACGTCAGGCCGCACCGACATGAGCGTTGGCCGGGGGATGAGCCCGTGACCTCGCAATGTCCGAAACTTGTAGCTATTTTTCGGACACGATAAGGCTGGTAATTTGTCCGAAATTCGTGTACATATTTCGGACATGACCGGCGATCGATCTCACCTCAAGGCGACGGTGCAAAGCCGCATCGGCGCCAGCCCGCCGCGGACCGTTTGGACGCCAGCGGACTTTCTCGACCTGGGCACCCGCGATGCGGTCGATAAGACTCTGCAACGCCTTGTTGCCGCCGGCGAGCTGCGGCGGATTGATCGCGGCCTGTATGATCGACCCGCTCTGAACGAGCTGACCCGTCAAAACAGTCCCCCGGATCCGCGCGGTGTCATCGATGCGGTTGCGCGCCGCGATCAAATCAGGGTGCTCGTCGACGGCATGACGGCGGCGAACGACCTTGGTCTAACCGATGCCGTACCGGCCCGGATCGTCGTCCACACGGATGCCCGGCTGCGGCCGATCCATCTTGGCGCTCTCGACATCACATTCCGCCCAACGGCAGCCAGCAAGCTCTATTGGGCGGATCGCCCAGCGATGCGGATCGTGCAGGCTCTCCATTGGCTGCATGACATGAAGGGGGGACAAGACGATCGCACGCTTCTCCGCCTGCGCCGATTGCTGAGCGATACCGAGCAAGGCCCGCGCCTCAAGAGTGATTTGAGGGAAGGTCTGTCCACCTTGCCGGCTTGGATGCGGGTGCTGTTGAAGCCGCTTTTAGCGGAGGATGCATCCGGTACTGACACAAGGGTTCCGGCGCCGAATCGCCCGCAGCTCACTCCCGGTCGGGAGGCGCCGAGCCGATGAACCTCGCCTATGACCAAGTCCTTGGCGCGGGTGAAGAGACCCGAGCGGGCCTCTTCACCACGACGGCGCTGCGCCTCGGTTCCACGCCGCAAAATGTCGAAAAGGATTTTTGGGTCTGCTGGACCTTGGACGCGCTTTTTCATGGCTTGCCGGATGGCGGACCAAGGCTGCTCTTCAAGGGCGGCACCTCACTGTCCAAGGGTTTTGGGCTGATCCGCCGCTTCTCGGAAGACATCGACGTAACGGTGTTCCGGGATGACTTGAAGGTAAATGCGACCGTCGAAGAGCTGCAAAACCTCAGCCGCAAAAAACGAATCGCCAGACTCGACGAAATCGCTGCGGCCTGCGAGGGCTACATCCAAGGATCTTTGTTGAAGAATTTAACCGCCATCGCCGCCGCGGCAGCCGCGCGAACCGGATTGCCGCCCGATCGGCTCCAGGTGCGCCTCGACGAGGATGATAAGCAAACCCTTCTCGTGTGGTATCCGGCCGCTTCTCCTGTTGATCCCTATGTCCGACCGGCCATAAAAATAGAGTCAGGCGCGAAGTCGGCGCTCGATCCCAATACGCTTCGGATCATCCGCCCTTATGTTGGTGACGACGCGCCCGGCCTCGACCTCGCGGTAGCGAACGTCACCACGGTCGTCCCCGAACGGACATTTTGGGACAAGGTCGTGATCCTGCACGGCCTGCGTCGCTGGTATGAAAAGCGTGGCGAGCTGCGCGGTGACGGGCAGCGGGTTTCCCGTCACTACTATGACATCCACAGCCTCATGGAATCCGATGTCGGCCGCCGCGCGCTGCTGGACAGGGAACTTGGCGCTGATTGCGTGGCCCACGCCCGCATGTTTTTCAATCGCCCGGACTATGACCTCGCCTCCGCCCAACCGCCCAGCTTTGCGGTTCTGCCGCATGACGGCATGGTGGACGCGCTGCGGCGCGATTACCGGGCCATGACCGCAATGATCTTCGGGCCTGCACCTGAATTCGATCTGGTGCTCAACAGCATAGCCAGGCTGGAGACGCTGCTGAACGCACCCGAAGCGCCGCAGATTTAAAGGGAAGCATTGCCTTGCGGCTTATTCCTCGACGGCTGCAGCGCTCTCTTCATCCTCCTCATCGCCCCTGTCTTCATCCACTTCGGCCCCGGGTTCGGCGTCGGTGATGCCCAGCGCGCTGCGCAGCTCATCGGGGAGCGGCACGGTGCCAAGAAGGCCGGCGTCTTCGAGCCGGTCGAAGTCGGGCAGGTCGCGCAGGCTGTCGAGGCCAAAACGGTCCAGGAAGGCTTTGGTCGTCACATAGGTGGCGGGGGCGCCGGGCTGCGGGCTGCGCGGACCGGCGGCGATCAGGCCGGCGCGGCGAAGGACCAAAAGAATGTCGCGGCTGACGGGCTTGCCAAGGATGTCGCAGATGGCGGCACGGGTGATCGGCTGGAAATACCCCACGATCGTCACCACAAACCCCTCCAGCGGCGACAGATTCTCGGTCGTCGTCGCCACCACGCCAGAGGCCACAATCGCATCCGCGTAGGCGGGGCGGGTGCGGTAGGCAAAGCCGCCGGCGACGGCGACGAGCTCGTAGGGCCGTGCCCGCAGTTCTTCGCGGATATCGGTGATCAGCTGATCGAGGTGACAGTCGCCCCCGATGAGGGATGAAAGAGTCTCGCGCGAGACCGGGCGCGGCGAAGCGAACAGCACCGCTTCGATCCGCATCATGAATTCGCGCCGGCGGAGCGGTTCGGGAAGATCGGTGAGCTCGCGATCGAACGACTTGGCTGATTTGGATTTGCCGCGAGCCATGGTCACAGCCCGTAGAGCCGGAAGGTGGCACGTCCGGTCAGTTCGCGCACGGCGCCGAGTGCGACCAGGCGGTCGAACAGCCGGCGGTGGCCGCGGGCGCTTATGGATCCGTCGCGCCGGGATGACAGCACGGCATCGTCATCGAGCAAGGCCTCGATGACGCCGGATGCGCCTTTGGCCCGCAGCTGCGGAGCAGCGGCCAAAAGTTTTTCCGCACGGCGGCCGAGCTCGGCATGCAGGTCGCAGGCCTGCGCCGCTGCGAGCGCATAGGCGGCACAACAGGTTTGCGTCCAGCCGGGATTGGTCGGATGCGGCCGCCGGCCGGCGGTGCGCAGCGACGGATGCAAGAGGGCCGCTGCGAGCAGCGGCACGGGGAGCGGCCAGCCGAGCCGCCGGGCCAGCACGGCGTCGGCGAGCCAAAGTGCCAAAAACTCCGCATCGGGGCGGTATGCCAGAACCGCCTTGACCGTGTCGGCCGCTGCGAATGGCGCCCCCCTGCCCACGGCCGCCATCTCCTGCGCGCCGGCGATGGCGCCGCGCAAAGCGTCGTCGACGGACAAGCCCAAAGTTTTGGCGAGAGAGAGAACAAAAGAATCGGCCAGGGGATCGGAACAGTCGAGCTCGCGCCAGGCCAGCAGCAAGCGTCCGCCCGGTCCGGGATCGCCGCCGGCGGGGCAAAGGAAAAAAGAATCGCGGAGCAAAAGTTCGTCTTCGCCGCGGCGGGCCATGCGGACACTGGCGGCGGCGGCCTTGAGGGCGAGGCGGCGGCGCCACACCCCGGACCAGGAGGCGGCGGCGTGGACGCGAGCACTAAGGGCAGCCAGCGCGGCGCCGGCCGCGAAGGCGGTCTCGGCTGGATCGGCGGGCGAGGTGTCGTGGCGCGCCCAGCCCGGAAACGGGCTGAGAACCGGCACTGGTTGGGATGTTCCAAGTACTTGGTTTTGCGTGCGAATCATAGTTTAGCTTAGCACGCTGCGGCGCTTTTGCACGCTTTTTCGGGGGCAAAGCGCCCCAGGTGTCGGGTGATGGGGATGTCCGGTAATGTTCAATTATCGGACATGGCGGTGCCCCCCTGCCCATCCCGGCCGGATTTGAACTCCCTCGTCCTGGTCCATCCTCGGCCAGTGACAGTTCCACGGGAACGTCGT
>JBKQRS010000254.1:0-5497 GCA_052143915.1 Bradyrhizobium sp. | reverse complement strand
TGCCATCGACCGCGCAACGCTCGCCCGGCCGCAACAGCACGATGTCGCCGGGGTCGATGGCAGCCACCGGCACTTCCGAAATCTCGTCTGTCCCGATGAACTTGGTGGCGGTTTCGGCCTTCAGCGCGGCGAGATTTCCGGCAACCGCCCGCGTACGCCGACGCATGCTCTGATCGAGATAGCGCCCGACCAGCAGAAAGGTCAGCAGCATGATCGCCGCATCGAAATAGGTGTGCTCGGCATGGTGCACCGTCTCCACGACCGACAGCGCAAGTGCAAGCAGGACGCCGAGGCTGATCGGAACGTCCATATTGACGTTACGCGCGCGCAACGCCCGGTACGCCGATCGAAAGAAAGGCTGGCCTGCATAGGCCGCGGCCGGCAGCGCGATCAGCGCCGACAGCCAATGGAAAAAGTCCCGCTGTTCGGGAATCATGTCGCTGACGTTGCCGGACCACACCGGCACGGAAAGCATCATGACGTTCATCGTGGCGAATGCCGCTACCCCAAGGCAGCGCAACAGAAAGCGCGACTGCTCGTTCTCGGCCGCTTCCGCATCAGCGGTCTCGAAAGGGTAGGCCTTGTATCCGAGTTCGGCCAGCCGGTCGATGAACCTGGCGGGATCGAGCGCGCCTTCCTTCCATTCCAGCGCGACGCGGCGGTCGGTGAGATTGACGCGCGCCAGCGTGACGTCGGGTATCGCCGAGAGCCCACGCTCGATCTTCGACATGCATCCGGCGCAATTGACACCCTCGACCGCCAGGTCGATGTGCTGAAGGCCCGAGCCCAGGTCCTTCACGTAATGCGAGAAATCCCGCGTCGCCTGCATGATGCCATCCTCAATCCAGCAGCACGCGATTTTTCGACAGGAACATCCGCTGTCCGGCGGCGTCACCCTCGAGAACCAGATCCCATTGTCCAGCCGCGACGAGCGGCGCCCTGCCGCGATAAATGCCGCGCCCCACTTCCGCGAGCTCAACCGGCCGATCGGCCCGCCTGTCGGTAGGCCGTTCGAGGCGGCCCTGAAACTTCAAGCCCGATATCGGCGCACCGCCGTTGTCGCGGGCCTCGACCTGCAGCGTCGCGTCGCCATCCTGGCCGCGCTGAATATGCGCATCGACCCGCCAGTTTCGCGAGTTCTGATCGCGAGCGGCAGCGATCTCCTTCTCGTAGCCGAGGCTCGCGCTGTAGGCGCTGTCCACTTCCGTCCCCGGCAAGGTATCGATCGCCAACTTCATCATCAGGAAGTTCACGCTGAACACCACGCCAAAAAACGCGATCAGAATCAAAAGCACAGTCCGCCCGGTCAACGGCTTCGGTGAAACATTCGGCCTATTCATACGAAGCTCCCTTGGGATTCTCATGGAGAGACGAAATTGTCGGTCGCCGACGCGACCTCGCCTAACCCGATGTCGGTTACGCGGAAGTTCACCGGGATTGATTTCTCGGGATTGCCTTCGGAGGGTGCAGTGACGAGAACCCTCAGTTCGGTGGTGGTGTCACGGCCGAGGATGATCATGGGCCGGTCCGGCGTGACGGAATCGGCGCCCACGACGTGGACGGTTGCATTGTTGGGACCGTCGATATCGATCGCCACCACGCGGTCGAAGGCCCGCTTGTTCAGGAAGCGAACCGTATAGGCGTTGCGAATGGAGCCGTCGCTCAGCCTCACCGCGATCGGGTTGCGGTCGTGCAACACATTAACGTCGAGCAGCGAGCGCGTCAGCAGCGCATACAACATGATCGCGCCGACGCCGGCGATCATCGCGGAGTAGACGACGGTGCGCGGTCGTACGAAGCGGTAGATCGGCGGTTTGCCGGCCTGACGCCGCTGTATGTTGATGTCGTTGTCGTATCCGATCAGGCGGGGTTCCCGGCCGATCTTCTTCATCACGGTATCGCAGGCATCGATGCACAGGCCGCACTGGATGCATTCAAGTTGCGCGCCGTCGCGAATGTCGATCCCGGTTGGGCAGACGGCGACGCATTGATAGCAGTCGATGCAATCGCCGGCGGTTTGGCCAAGCGCCCGCAATTCGCTCGCCTTCTTCAGGGAAGTGCGCTTCTCGCCGCGGTCGTATTTATAGGTGACGTTGAGCGCCCACTCGTCAGTGAGGGCCGCCTGGATACGCGGCCAGGGACACATATAGACGCAGACCTGCTCGCGCATGAAACCTGCGAGCAGATAGGTGGTCGCCGTCAATATCGCGATCCAGATATAGGCCAGCATCGGCGCCTGGAAGGTCGCAAGCTGCCGCACCAGCGTCGGTGCGTCATTGAAGTAGAGAACCCAGGCGCCGCCGGTCCACCACGCGATCAACAGCCAGATCGAGTGTTTCAGCGTGATCTCCGCGAAACGCTCCAGTCTCATCGTGCCGCGCGCCGCCGCCTTGCGCATGCGCTCGCGGCGGTCACCTTCGACCATACGCTCGACGGCATAGAACAAATCCGTCCACACCGTTTGCGGACAGAGATATCCGCACCAGATGCGGCCGCCCAGCGAATTCATCAGGAACAGCGTGATGGCGGCGACAATCAACAGCCCGGTAAAATAATACACCTCCTGCGGCCACAGCTCGATGAAGAAGAAATAGAAGCGGCTGTTGGGGAGATCGACCAGGACCGCCTGACTTGGCGCCCCGAGGCCGCGATTCCAGCGCACGAACGGCAGCAGGTAATAGACGCCGAGGCAGAAGGCCATCAGGCCCCATTTTATGCGGCGGAACGTCCCGGAGACGCTCTGCGGATAGACCTGCTTGCGGGCCGCATAGAGCGGCCCGTCTGAATCAAGTTCCACATCAGCTGGGAGCACGGGTTTGTTCATCGGCGGCAGTCATCTCGCATCATTGGTTGAGCCTAAACCCAACTTCAGGCGCGCAGTTGATCCACCTCAAACAGGATGCGGATTTTCGAGCTCCTCCGCCCGTCTGCGGTCACTGCCCCCCGCCGAGCGAGTGAACATAGACCGCCATCGCCTTGATCGTGGAGGGATCGAGACGCCCCACCCATGCCGGCATGACGCCAGACCGGCCGTTAGTGATGGTTTCGACGATAGTCGCCTCGTCGCCACCATAGAGCCAGATCTTGTCGGTAAGATTGGGCGCGCCGAGTTCCTGATTTCCCTTGCCCTGGTCGCCATGACAGGCCGTGCAGTTCTCCGCGAAGATTTTTGCGCCTGCGGCCGCGTCATATCCGGGGGCGGTAGAAAGACCCGACAGCGATCGAACGTAATTGGCCACCGTTACGATCTGCTCCGGCTTGAGGATTCCCTCCTTGCCAAACGCAAGCATGGCGCTTTCATGAGCCTTCGGATTCCCTGAGCGCACACCGAACTGAATCGTCTGCATGATCTGGTCGAGGGTGCCGCCCCAAAGCCAATCGTCATCGTTCAGGTTGGGATAGCCCTTTGCACCGGCCGCGCCGCTGCCATGACATGGCGCGCAATTGTCGCCGAACACCGTCTTGCCGCGAGCTCGCGCCAGCGCGAGCAACGCCGGGTCCTTCTCGATATCCGCGAGCGACGCCGCGCCAAGCGCGACCATTTTCTCGCCGCGAATCTTCTCGAGGTTTGCGAGCTCCACGGCAACGTCCGCGCGGGACGAGTAATGCAACACGCCGGGCGAATAGCTCGACAGCAACGGCCATGCCGGATACACGATCCAGTATCCGAACGCCCAGATAATGCAGGCATAGAAAGTCAGCACCCACCACCGCGGTAGCGGTGAGTTCAGCTCCTTGATGCCGTCCCACTCGTGACCTGTGGTCGATTTGCCGGAGACGTGGTCGATTTCATTCTGATCAGCCATGATCCTATCAATCCTCCCGCAACGGAATCTTCGACGCCTCGTCGAAAGCCGACTGATTGCGAGGCCAAAGCGCATAAGTCACGATTGCCAGGAATATTCCGACAAAAATCGGGGTCCAGAACGTCGTGACAAAAATCGATGTGAAATTCTGAACCGTTAGGATTGCACTCATCGTTCTGCCTTCTCAGCGAAGATTGGCTTTTTCATTGTAGAGCTTGAAATCGACCAGCGTGCCGAGCACCTGCAGATAGGCAATCAGCGCGTCCATTTCGGTGGGAGGGCCGGCCTTGCCGTCAAAGTTGCGCACGGCGGCTTTCGGATAGCGCTTCGTGAACGCGTCCGCCCCGGGATCGTCCGGATCCGCCTGCGCCTTCAGATCGGCAACGGCGTTCGCAATCTGATCATCCGTATAAGGCACGCCGACTATGCGGCTGGTTCGCAGATGATCGACGATAGTGGCGGGATCAACCTCGGTAGTAGCCAGAAATGAATAGCCCGGCATCACCGACTGCGGAACGATCGAGCGCGGATTTTTCAGATGCGTGACATGCCAGTCGTCCGAATATTTGGCGCCGACGCGAGCGAGATCCGGCCCTGTTCGCTTCGATCCCCACTGAAACGGGTGATCGTACATGCTTTCGGCGGCAAGCGAGAAGTGACCATAACGTTCCACCTCGTCGCGCAACGGCCGGATCATCTGCGAGTGGCACAGATAGCACCCTTCACGGACGTAGATGTTGCGGCCGGTCAGTTCCAGCGGCGTATACGGCCTGATCCCGTCGACCACCTCGATCGTGCTCTTCAGGTAGAACAGCGGGGTAATTTCGACGAGGCCGCCGATCGCGATGACCGCCAGAATTCCGACGACCAGGACGATCGAGTTCTTTTCGAAAATGTGATGCCGAGTCCAGAATGACATTTACCAGCTCCTCATTCCGCCGGTTGAAGAGCGACTGGCGACTGCACTTCCGCCTCACCGGCGCGTACCGTCATCCAGAGATTATAGGCCATGATCAGGGCTCCGATCAGGAACAACGCTCCGCCCGCCGCGCGGATCATGTAGAACGGATGCATCGCTTCCACGGTTTCGATGAAGGAATATTCCAGGAAGCCGAGCGAGGTGTAGGCGCGCCACATCAAGCCTTGCAGAATTCCGGACACCCACATCGCTGAGATGTAGAGGACGATACCGATGGTCGCGATCCAGAAGTGCCAGTTGACGAGCTTGAGACTGTAAAGCCCCTTGCGATTCCATAACCAGGGCACCAGGCAGTAGAGCGCGCCGAACGAGACAAATCCGACCCAGCCCAAGGCACCGGAATGAACGTGACCGATGGTCCAGTCGGTGTAGTGGCTCAGCGAATTCACGACCTTGATCGACATCATCGGGCCTTCGAAGGTCGACATGCCGTAGAAAGCGACCGACACGACGAGCATGCGCAGCACCGGATCGGTTCGCAGCTTGTTACCCTCCACTGATTTGCCCCAGCGCAGGAACGGTGGCTGGACAGTCCTGATTTGGTTGGCGAAACAGCGAACAGCTTCGAGGCCAGTGTGTTTGGTCTGCGCGGACGCTTCGTTGATTTGCCGCCAGAAGTTATCGCGCTTGCGGGCATTATTGGCGTCTCGATCGGCGCGCTTCTTATTCGTCATGACCGCCTCAGGGTCCGGATCGAGTCCGAACACAGCGG
>JBKQRS010000253.1:0-6747 GCA_052143915.1 Bradyrhizobium sp. | reverse complement strand
AATCCTTCGGGTTCTGCGACATCTTGTTAAGCTCGTCGTTGGCATTGGCGGCACTGGCGCCAAATGCCGTTACCGAGGCAAGACAGGTTGCAACAAGCACCTTGCGCATAACGAAACCTCCCATGTTTTTCGCGTTCTATTCTTGTTTGTGCGGTGGGCTTTGATGCGCCCCGCACCATCTCCAGCTACGAAATGCTTTGCCAAAGGCCCGGCGTCAGCATCCGCTAACTTCTATCCGAAAGACCCGGCAATTCAGCCAGCGAACCGAGGTCCAATTGAGGCCGGAAACAGCCAAATGCTATGCCCGTCAACTTGAGCCTGCAAATAAATAAAATTACGTCTTGAGTCTCATCCTGCGCATGCTGCAATGCGGTCCCAAGGCCCTTCGCGTAATTCCGCCATGGAGACAGAGCAGATGATTCATCGCTTGGCCATTTTTCTTGCCGCGGTCGCAATGCTGGCCGCGCCGACATTCGCGCAGGAACAGCAAGCCGTCTTGCCGGTCAGCGAAATCGCGCCCGGGGTCTTTGTGCATGTCGGTGCAACGGAACTGATGACGCGGGAAAACGAAGGCGCCATCGCCAATGTCGGATTCATCATCGGCAGCGATGCGGTCGCGGTTATCGATACGGGCGGCAGCCTGCGCGAAGGTAAAGAGCTGCTCGCCGCTATTCGCGCGCATACGGAAAAGCCAATCCGCTACGTCATCAATACGCACGGCCACCCGGATCATGTCTTTGGCAATGCAGCATTTCGGGACGACGGAATCCGCTTCGTCGGCCACAAGAATTTGCCGAGGGCCCTGGCTGTGCGTGGGCAATTCTACATCAATGCTTTTCGCCGGACCATGGGTGACGATTTGATTGACGAAGTGCGCATTCTGCCGCCCACGCTTCTGGTCGATGGTACTCTCACACTCGATCTCGGTCACAGGAGCCTCACGCTGCGGACGTGGCCGACAGCGCACAGCGACAGCGATCTCACCGTGTTTGATGAGCAAACCGGCACGTTGTTCGGCGGTGATCTCGTCTTCCTCGATCATGTACCTGTGGTTGACGGCAGTATTCTTGGCTGGCTGACGGTAATCGATGAACTCGGCACGATTTCCGCACGACGGGTGGTTCCCGGTCACGGACCCGTGAGCAACTGGCCAGATGCGCTAATCGACGAACGCCGTTATCTGGAAAAGCTGGCGGGCGACGTCCGCGCGCTCGTCGCCAATGGCAAACCCATCACGGTGGCTGCCGATACCGCCGCCGCGTCCGAGCGATCGCGATGGAAGCTGTTCGACGACTACAATGCGCGCAACGCGACTGCCGCATTCTCGGAAATTGAATGGGAATAGTCCGCGCAACGGGCTATGCTGAGCTTGCTCCGGTCGTCGAAAGGACCGCGCCTATGTTGGGTCGTCGTTTCCGCTTGTTCCTGGTCGCCGGTCTTCTGGCCGCGATGCCGTTTGGCGCCCATCCGATCGATGCCGCCACGCCGGAAACCTATGATCCATGGCCCGGCCTCGTCCAGGACATCTTCAACAATCGCGCGATGAACGATGGCACCGGGGTTATCGCCGTCGAGATGCCCTACCGCGCCGAGGACGCCGCGATCGTTCCAGTCACGCTGCGGGTCAAGCTTCCGCCAACCGATGGCCGCCGTGTCGTGGCCATCACGCTTGTCATCGACCAGAATCCGGCGCCGATGGCGGCGCGTTTTGAGTTGGGCCAGGATTCCTCCGTATCCGAGATTTCCACCCGGGTGCGCGTCAATAGTTACACCGACGTCCACGCCGTCGCCGAACTGAGCGACGGCAAGCTCTACGCGACAAAGACTTTCGTGAAGGCCTCTGGCGGATGTTCGGCTCCGGCGGCCAAAAACGCTGACGAAGCAAAAGCGAGACTCGGCCAGATACGATTCAGACAATTTGCGAAGCCCGCCGATGGTCCTCAGAGCGGCGCCCGCGAAGCCCAGATCATGATCGGCCACCCTAACAATTCCGGCCTTCAGATGGACCAGGTCACGCGGCTCTATATTCCGGCGTTCTTCGTCGATGAATTGCGGATATGGCAGGACGACACCTTGGTTCTGGCGATGCAAGGCGGAATTTCCATTTCGGAAGATCCCAACATCCGTTTTTCCTATGTGCCGAATGGCGCGAAGCGCATCCGGGTCGAGGCCAAGGACACCGAGGGCCATGTGTTCGGGAATGAATGGAAGGTCGAGAACCCGGGCATTTGACGCGGCACGGTATCGCCTCGACCGGCAGGGCGCGGCTGCAGACAACGCGCGGCGCTAGACCATGATCCGGAAAAGTGGGCACCGGTTTTCCGAAAAGATCATGCTCAAACAAGAGAAGAGAGAGAGCCAGATGACGATTCAACGAAAAGTCATCTGGCTCTAGCCGATGGATGCCGTCGTATTCGACGTGACGTCGGCGGCGAGCACCGTGATTTCCGGCCAAAGCTTCTTCCAGCGCGTGGCCTTCGCCGCGTATTTGGCCGCCGAAAAATTTGCTCCGGGATTGGGCCGCACAACCATGTCGGCGATGTCGTCAAAGCCGTTTGGCGCGTAGACGTCGTGATCATTTCGCGTACGGCGGATTCCGACCTGGGGTGTTTTCGTCAGGAATCGGTCGAAGCCGTCAGCCGAACAATGCAGTGCCGGGTAGGGCAGGCCATGCTTCTGCGGGTACCAGAGATGGACGCGCGCCTGGTTGCGCACCTCGATCTTGACCTCGAGGTGTCCCAGCCGGGCCTGCAAGTGCCGGATCACGGCATCCTCGGCCTGCCATGAAGTGTCGGGATCGAAATAAAAGATGTCGTAGTCGTTGATGCCGTGATCGACCGCACGTCCGGTCTTCATGTTCCAACAGATCTGCACCAGGCACCCCGAGACGATCCACGCATCCGGCAGCGCCCGCCTCAGCAATTCCTCGGCGATGGCTTCATTGACCGGATTGCGGAGTGCTGTGGCGAGGAAGGCATCGGTATCCATGGCGGTGCAGAGCATTCTGCCCTCATCCCGGATGAGCGCATTGCTATGAAAGTTTAGTTCAACGCACCGCGGTGAAGAACCGTGCCAGGCGGAAACCGGACAGCCATGTCCACACGGGCTGGCCGCGGATGCCGAGGTCCCAGGATCCGACCACGGCATCGGCGCGGCCGACCAGATTGTCGATGGGCAGCAATCCGACCCCGCCGTCGCGGACGGGAACCCGGCTGTCGGCGGAATTGTCGCGGTTGTCGCCCATCACGAACAGGCGGTTCGGCGGCACGGTCACTTCAGGCGTGTTGTCGAGCCGGCCATTGTCGCGAAGCTTGAAAATCGCGTGGCTGACGCCGCCGGGCAACGTCTCGATGTAACGATAGGCGGGTTCGGATCCGCCATTGCCATCCTCCGCTTCGCCAATGCCATCGGGCTTCAGCGACGCGGCGCGGTCGTTGATGAAGAGTTGGCCTTCGCGCATCTGGATGCGGTCGCCGGGCAGGCCAACGACGCGCTTGACCCAAGCCTGCGATCGGTCGCCTGGCCAGCGGAACACCACGACATCGCCGCGCTTGGGCGTCCCGCCAAACACCCGCCCGGTCTCGGGCAGGTTGATCTGGATCGGCAGCGAGGCGGTGCCGTAGCCGTAAGGATATTTCGACGCCAGCAAGGCATCTCCGATCAGCAGCGTCGGCTCCATGGAGCCTGACGGCACGTAGAAGGGTTCGGCGAGCGCTCCCTTGGCCAGGAAAACGATCGCAAGCGCCGCCGTGAACTGGAGCGCTTGAGCCCCCCAGTTACGCGCTTTCGCGGCCACAGATTCCCGCTCGATGCTCATCCGCCGGTTCCTCCGACCGTAATGCGCTCCATCCGCAGCGTCGGCTGGCCGACGCCGACCGGCACGCCCTGGCCGTGTTTGCCGCAGGTGCCGATGCCGGTATCGAGCGAGAGATCGTTGCCGATCATGGTGATCCGATGCAGGTCGGTCGGCCCGTTGCCGATCAGCATGGCGCCCTTCAGGGGCGGGCCGACCTTGCCGTTTTCGATTCTGTAGGCCTCGGTGCACTGGAACACGTATTTGCCCGAGGTGATGTCGACCTGGCCACCGCCGAAATTGGCGGCGTAGATGCCGTTCTTGACGGAGGCAAGGATTTCGGCGGGGTCGCGGCTACCCGCCAGCATGTAGGTGTTGGTCATGCGCGGCATCGGCACATGGGCATAGTCCTGGCGGCGGCCGTTGCCGGTCGGCTTCATATTCATCAGCCGGGCGTTCTGGCGGTCCTGCATATAACCGACGAGGATGCCGTCCTCGATCAATACGGTGCGGTTGGTCGGCGTGCCCTCGTCATCGATCGACAGCGAGCCGCGGCGCGACGCCATGGTGCCGTCATCGACCACGGTGACGCCCTTGGCGGCGACCTGCTGGCCCATCAGGCCGGCGAAAGCGGAGGTCCGCTTGCGGTTGAAATCGCCCTCAAGCCCATGACCGACGGCTTCGTGCAGCATCACGCCGGGCCAGCCGGCGCCCAGCACGACGTCCATTTCGCCCGCCGGAGCGGGAACCGATTCGAGATTGACCAGCGCCTCGCGGATCGCGCCGTCGGCGGCCTCGCGCCATGCCTTGGTGTCGATGAAACGGGCATAGCCCTCGCGGCCGCCATAACCCTTGCTGCCGCTTTCCTGGCGGTCGCCCTGGCCGGCGACCACGGAAATATTGACGCGCACCAGGGGGCGGATGTCACGGTAGCTCTCGCCGTCCGGGCGCAGGATCTCCACCACCTGCCAGGTGGCGCCGAGACTGACCGTGACCTGACGCACCCGCGGGTCCTTGTCGCGGACATAGGCGTCGATTTCGGCCAGCAGCTTTACCTTCGACTCAAAGCCGGGAGCGTCGAGCGGATTTTCATCGCCATAAAGCCGCACATTGGTATGAGCCGGCGCCGCCGCGAAAGTTCCGGTGTAGCCGCCGCGCACCGCGGCGACTGCATCGGCGGCGCGAATCAGCGCCGGCAAGGACACGTCAGACGAATGCGCGTAGCCGACCGCGTCATCCTTGACCGCGCGCAGGCCAAATCCCTGCGACGTGTCATAGGTTGCCTGTTTCAGCCGGCCATTGTCGAACATCAGCGCTTCGCTCTGGCTGTATTCCAGGAACAGCTCGCCATCGTCGGCGCCCAGAAGCCCTCGCGCGACCTGATGGCGCACGGAATCGCGGTCGAGGTTGGCGCGGTCCAATAGCGAGGTTGTGGGGGTCATGTATGCTCCAAACTTCCTTGTCGTCCGCCGAAGCGCGCAGTTGCGCACGGGGACCTATCACCACAGGCTCGGGCGAGTTAAGCAAAAACCTGCGGAACGGTCGCCTTACATCACTGTAACCTATGGCCAGGTCCCGGCTCGCGCTGCGCTTGGCCGGGATGGTTGATCAAAGATAGTCACGGTCACGAGAAAAGGGGAGGCTCTGTCCGGGGCGAAACGCCGCGCCTCACGGCAACTTGTCATACCCCTCGCCGAGCCCGTTCAAACTGAGCGGGAAACCGATGCCCTCTTCGGGGGTCTCGAAGATGATAAAGGTCGCGGTCTTGGCGGTGCGTAGCTGACCCAACAGCTTGTCGTCCATCACCACCTCCGCGACGCAGCCATTGGGCAGGCAGCGGACAAAACCGGCGCGGCCGACATCGACATTGTCGAGCTTCAGGCCCAGCCCCGAGGGCAACAGCACGCCGAGCGGCGCCACCACCCGCATCAGCTTGCTCTTCTGGTCGGCGGTCTTGAGCACGATGACGGTCAGGCCGGCATTGGAGCGGTCTTCCGCTACCACGCTCTGGATCAGGGCGCATTGCTCTCCTTGCGCGCCCGGCGGGGTGTCGCAGCGGATTTGCCAGTCGCCATGGACCGAGCGCACCGCGCCTTGGGCGCTCGCCGCCGCCGTCAGGCCGAGCCAGAAAAAAACGGCCAGACAGCCACCCAGCCGGTTCCCGGCGAATGGATTGCGATGGATTGCGGCGCTCCTCGCCGGGTATTTCGAAGGCCCCATCAGGGTCGATCCCTTGGCATTTCCTTGGCAAAGTCAGTCCGATAACGAACTGATACGGCAATGACGGCGCCTTGAAGGCGATTTCGCGCCAGCATGGGCCGCTGAAGGTTGCGAATCAGGCCCCTCGGGAGCAGTTCGTCCGTGCGTACATCGGGCAATCCGCCTGTCAAGCCACGCCGGGCTGCAAAGCCGTCGCTTTGGGCTGATTTCACGGGAAAATGTGACATCTGCAGAAATGGCGGTGATGCGCCCCTCCGTGTCGTACTACTGCATTGCGAGCGCGCGAGAATTATGGTTTGAGAGGCTGGATTTCGACGCGTTCTAACGATCTGGCCCAAGGAATTCCAAGGTGTACTTCTAAAGTACATCCCAAGGGCGTTTGTCAGGGGGCGGATCGTGCAGCATGCTTCGCCGTCCGGCGGAATGCTTTGGGGTTTTATCAAGGGAGCGCGAGCGGCATGAAGATGTCGAAGGGCCAAATCGGCCGGCGGTTGCTGGGATTTATGGTGGCAGGCGTGGCGCTTGTGGCCGGCGGGGTTGCCTCAGCCGAGATGGGGCAGCCGGCGCCGTGGGAATACAAGCTTCAGGAAGCAGCCAGCCCGGTGATGGAAAATATCAACACGTTCCATAACTTGGTGCTCTGGATCATCACCATCATCACGCTGTTTGTGCTGGCGCTATTGATCACGGTCGTCATCAAATTCAACGCCCGATCCAACCCGGTTCCCTCCAGG
>JBKQRS010000252.1:0-19119 GCA_052143915.1 Bradyrhizobium sp. | reverse complement strand
CGCGGCGTCGGCCAAGGCGTCTTACCCTTCGCAGGCGAGCCGGAGAGGACGCGAACGGCCCTCTGATCGGTCATTTCCGCCGATCGACCTTAGCACCCGCAGTTGTCCAATCGTTCCGGGTATCAGCAAAAGTTGTTGTCAGATTACAACAGCCGCGGATAACTCTTCGGAGGAATGCCAATAACGACTAAAAAATATGCAGATGATTAAATTTTTTGCTTCATCATATTGATCGCCCATACCAGATTGCCTCCCGGACTAACGAATTCCGCCGCCGTCCTGTCCTTCGGACGCCGGATCCGGACCGGCTTTGGAATGTGATGGGAATCTTGATGAAGAAGATGGTTTTGGCCGCCGTTGTGCTGGCAATGGCGGGATCGGCTTTTGCGGCGGATATTCCTCTGAAAGCTGTCAAAGCGCCACCGCCGGCGCCGTTCGATCCTTGGGATATCGCATTCGGCAGTGCGATCATGAATGACTATGTCTTCCGCGGCATTACCCAGTCCAACCACAAGCCTTCGGTCGCGGCCTATTTCGAGCCGCGTTATAACGTCAACAAGGACCTGCAGCTTTACATCGGCACTTCCGCGGAGAGCATCTCCTTTGCGAACCGTGCCGCGGCCGAAGTCGACGTCTACGGCGGTGTTCGACCGACCTTCGGTGCCTTCGCCTTCGATGTCGGCGTCTGGGGCTACCTCTATCCCGGTGGACAGTGTCAGGAAGGCTTTCCGGGCGGTGTTGCCGTTTGCCCGCCTGGATCACCGCTGGCTCTCGGCCCCGATTTTACGCAGATGAAGAAAGACGTGAGCTTTTTCGAGGGTTACGGCAAGGTCAACTGGACGATCAACGACAGCTTTGCCGTCGGCGCCAACGAATATTACTCGCCGAACTTCCTGAATTCAGGGGCCTGGGGTGACTACGCGTCGATCACGGCGAGAGCGAATGCGCCGACGACATGGTTTGGAAAAAGCGGCGTCGGCGCTTATCTATCGGGCGAATTTGGCCGCCAGTGGTTCGGAACGACGGATGCATTTTATCGCGTCACAGCGGCCCCGACCGGAATCCCCTATCCAAGCTACAATACCTGGAACATTGGTATTGGATTCACCTACAAGGTGTTCACGCTGGACCTGCGTTACTCCGACACGAACCTGAGCAAGGGCGATTGCGCCGCTCTCACGAGCGCCTTCGATGCAAACATCCCCGGCAACGTGACCGCCATCAATCCCAATGGATTTGGCTCCAACTGGTGTGGCGCGGTCGGCGTCGTCAAGCTCTCGGCCGACCTTACCGCGATGACCAGCCTGAAGTAATTTTTCTTCCGAGATTGTCGGAGAAGAGCGGCAGGGCGATCTGCCAGCTCCGCTGAAGGAAGGCGTTCCTCGGCGCGGTTGTGGGTCGAGAGCCCGGACGAACTAAACGCCTAGTCCACTGCAATATCTTCAAGGCGGGCCTGAAGGCGATAGCCGACGCCGGATTCGGTCACCAGAAGCCGCGGGTGATTGGGATCGGTTTCGATCTTCTGCCGCAGCTTGCGAACGAGAATTCGCAAGTACTGGATATTATCGCGCTGGTTGCCGCTCCAGATATCCTTCAGCAGCTGGTCGTGCGTCACCACAAGGCCGACATGCGTCGCCAGGATATGGAGCAGGCGATACTCCTTGCGGGTCAATCGGATCTGTTGCTTGTTGAGCGAAACAGTCCGCGTGACGAGATCGACCGAGAGCGGGCCGGCCACCACCACGGGATTTTCGGTCGCGCTCTTGAAATATCGCCGCAGCGCGGCTTCGCTGCGTGCCAGCAGCTCGGCCATGCCGAACGGCTTGACCACATAATCGTCGGCTCCCGCCTGAAGCAGTCGCACCTTTTCATCCTCGGCCGATACCACCGAGAGGATGATGACGGGCACGTTCGACCATGACCGGATCCGCTCCAGAACTTCCGACCCGTGGAGGTCGGGGAGCGCCAGGTCGAGAATGATGAGATCCGGCGCGCTGAAAGTTGCCGCCTTCAATCCATCCGCGGCGTTCTCGGCCTCGATCACGGAGAAACCCTGAAGTTCGAAGCCCGCGCGCAGGAAGCGCCGTATCTTCGATTCGTCTTCGATCAGGAGCACGACGTTGGCAGGTTTACTCATGGGTCATGGCCGTCAGTTCAGAAGGCTTCATCAAAGAGCCGGGCAGGGTGATGGAAGCCGTGGTTCCCAGTCCTTGCCCGGGGCTCGATATGTCGATCGTGCCGCCATTTGCCCCGACAAAGGTGGATGCGATCCAGAAGCCGAGGCCCGAGCCCGGAATGGTCGCCTGATGGCGCTGGCTGCGGAATGATCTGCGGCCAAGGTTCTGTCGTTCGTCAGGCGTTATCCCGACGCCGTGATCGGAGATCGACAGGACGACGTCTCCCTGTTCGTATTTCGCGTTGACCGAGATCTTCGAACCGGACGGGGAATATTTGGCGGCATTTTCGAGAAGCTGCCCGCACGATTCTTCGATCAGGCCGGAATCGACGTTGACCAGCGGCAGGTCTTCGGCAAATTCGGTCTCGACCTTGTGTGCCGCCAATCGCCGCGCTCTTCCCTTGATCGCGGCGTTGATGATGTCCCTTGGATCGGCCCATTCGAGGTGCGGGCTGACGCCGCCGGCGGTGACCCGCGTTGCGTTGAGAAGGCTTTGGATGAAGCCGTCGAGTTCGGCGACTTCGTCGGATATGGCCTCAACCAGCGAGCGGGCGCGATCATCCTTCTGAATCAAGGGCATCGAATCCAGCACGCTTGCCGAGCCGCGGATGGCCGCCAAAGGCGTGCACAATTCATGCGAAAGCGTGCCGTGAAACGCGTCTCGCAGGAGCTGGCCCTGCAGGCGCAGCCTCGCATCCTCCATCGCCTTTTCGATATCGATCCGCTGCAGCGTCAAGGACACTTCCTCGAGGATCGCCTCAACGCGACGCGTCTTGAGCGCAATGGTCTCGCCTGAGCCGCCTCCGATGTTGACCGCAACAAGCCCGAGAACCGCGGTTTCGGAACCCACCACGCTCAGCAGCCAGACGTCCTGTGTCGGCTCGTCGATCATGGTTTGGGCCGCAGCTTCGGGTGCCACGATCATCGAGGCGACGCTCTCCTGCACCACTGTTGGCACCGAACCGGATTTGGGCGGCTCGAAGTGACCGTCGGACCTGGCGGCGAAGAAAACGGCTGGCTGTCCCAGCGTCCGCGACAGGTAGTTCTGAATGGCGGAGATCAGGTCCGATACGGTGAAACAGGCCGCCAGGCGCCGCGAGAAATCGTAGAGGTTTTGAATATCCCTTTCGCGCTGACGCAGCGCCTCTGTCTCTTGTCGCAAGCGGGAGGCAAGATTGCTGCTGACCAGCGCAACCACCAGGAACAGCAAGAGGTCGATAACCTCCTGCGGGTCTTCGACCTGGAAGCTGAAGATGGGAGGAAAAAAGAAGAAATCCGCCGCGGCCATGCTTGCGATCGATGCCAGCGTGGCCGGCCAGATGCCCCATTGGGTGGCGGCGATAATAACGGGGACCAGATAGGCGATCGGAACGAGATTGGCCGCGACCGTCTGGTCCAGCAACGCCAGCACGGCGGTGACGGCGCCGACGCAGGCCAGCGACATCAGCAGAGGCAAGACGTCCGTTCGCAGCAAGGTTTGCGGGGGCAGCTCGTTATCCGGCTGCGAGGCGCCTGCGTCCTTGCTCTTCACCGCGCTCGCCCGCGCCGTTGCGAGCTTTTGAACCGTGGGCAGCTGAGAATACAAAGTAATATGCTTTCGTAGAGAAAGGCACCGGATGATCGTTACCGAGGCTTGCAAATCGCCGCAGCAGGATCAGGCCCCAGCAACAATTGATCATGACGTCGAAAAGCCAGTTCGCGGCGTGGACCGTCTGGGCGCCACTTGCGAAAAAGTCGTCCATCGCCGTCAAATCATGCATTGCTCCGATGTCGTCAACTACCCAGCAGCATCACCATTCTACAATTCGACGTAGAAAATCTATGCCGTTCGCGGGTCAAAGAAATATAAAAGATATATACTTTCTGAGTTGGCTGTATGTTCGACATTGGCGGTGAAAATGAACCGGGCAGGCCAAGTGCCGCCGGTCGCTATTATCGTCAACCGCAAAAAAAGTGTGGTGAATTAAGCCTATAGCCGCAGCCCTGTGGCCTGAAAGCCTCGGCGGGTCGATCAAGCCAGATCTCAGGCAGGTGACGCCGCGGTCGATCGAGGAAGCTTTCCGTCCGGCGGGTGCCGAACCGCATTGAGATAGTCTGCCGCTATTTTCTCGCCGACCAGTTCCGGCTTCGACGCGCGGTCGAGGCCTGCTTCGGTCGCTTCACGGCTTGCGGGCGGTGCAAGCGCCGCGATCGCGGCCGAACTGATATGTTTGGGTGGATAAAGATAGAATTCCATCAAGGGCATCTGAGGGCTGCGCGCGGTTCGCTTGAGAATCGCTAGAGCCCTCGACGCAGCCCGCGGATAGATGGCGCTCCAGCCGGCGAAGCTGGAGGCCAGGATCTCGAGCGACAATATGGTTGTCGCTATCCGCACGAAGCCTTCGTTGGATTTCTTGGCACTTCGGGTCGTCGAGGCTTTCTTGAGGACCTGCCGAAAATCCCGATGCGCTTCGATGAAGGGCCCGAGCCGGGCCTTCCACAATATGTCCGGCAGACAGGTGTAGCCGTGCAGCTCGTGGTAGCTCTCGATCAGGCTACGGCACTGCAGAATCAGGCTATCCGGCAAGAAGCTGAAATCTGGGTTCTCCGCCCTGTCGGCACAAATCGCTTCACTCACGTCGCTCGCGCCCTCTGCCACGACATCCATCGTTCTGCCTCACGCCGAGCAAATAGGCTTTGCTCAATGCGACGCAGCATAATGAGTCCTAGCGTATATCTTCGATCGATAATGTTGCTCGTTTTCATAGCTAAAAAATATCCAGAATGCACGTTTTGCGGGAAAACCGGGCGTTGATCGGCCTGGATATGGCAAAAAAGACACACGCCGGGGAAAACTATTAAAAACTATCGCTGAATACCGCCAATAATAGGCGAAATCCTATGAATTTCGCCAAGATTTTCGGCACCTCAATAAGCGCCTGGAACTTACATAGGCAAAAAGTATCAAATCGGCAATTTTGGCTATTTTATTTTTATGAAACAGTGCAGCAAACCGTATCGATTTACTTGCCTCCCCAACGAAAGATTACTCGCGAGGGTGAACGGACTCGCAAGAGCGCTTGAAGGCGCCTGTAACAACAGCTTGGGGCAGTATTATGAAAAGACTACTTTTGGCGGGCGTCTCGCTGGCAGCGATCGGTTTGGCCGGCTCTGCATATGCGGCAGATGCTTCCGTGCCGACCAAAGCGCCAGCAGGATGTAAGGGCGTTATCGACCCTTACAAGAATTACAATTGCCTCGATGCCTATCTCGGCACCGACTTCATGAGCCGCTTCATCAACTACTACAAGCTCGAATGGGGGCATGACGTGCCGCCGGCCGATCCGAAGGCGCCGCCGTCACGCCGCGCCGAATGGCCCGCGACGCCCCAGTCCACGCCGCCCTATCCGTTCACCGAGTGGCCCTATGGCGGCAGCACAAGCCTTGGCGTGACGCGGGCAAGTTCGATCGACAGTCCGCTGATGGTGGCGCTGGGGAATACGCAGTTCGGGCAGACGCTGAACGACTATCACATCCAGGTTTACGGCTGGGTCGACCCGAGCGCCAACCTCTCCACCAGCACGGTGCGCGGCGGCAACTCGCCCGCGGCCTACAGCTACAATCCGAACTCGGCGCAGCTCGATCAGGCGGTGCTTTATATCGAGCGGCTTCCCGACACGGTTCAAAAGGATCACGTCGACTGGGGCTTCCGCCTCGCGCCGATCTACGGCGAGAACTATCGCTACACCACGGCCTACGGATTGTGGAGCAGCCAGCTGCTGAACCAGAACTCCAACAACGGCTGGGACATGCCGATGGCCTATGGCGAGGTGTTCATTCCGCAGGTCGCCCAGGGCCTCATGATCCGGTTCGGACGTTACATCTCGATCCCGGACATCGAGGCGCAGCTCGCGCCGAACAATTACATGTCCTCGCACTCGATGACCTACACCTTCGACAACTACACCAACACGGGCATCGAGCTTACGCTGGCCGCGACCAAGAACTGGACGATCCAGGCCGGCCTTACGGTCGGCACCGAGGCGATGCCATGGCATGTCGGTCAAACAATCGCCAACCCATTCCCGAACGCGATCTTCTCCGGCACCACGATGGCGAAGGATCCGGGCGCGCAGCCGAGCGGCACCTTCGGCGTGCGCTGGACCAGCGACAGCGGCCACGACGATATCAACTTCGTCGCCGACGGCATCAACAACGGAACGTGGGGCTACAACAACCTGCAATGGTACGGTTTTACGTACTACCACAAGTTCAACGACCAGTGGCACATCTCGTTCGAAACCTACAACGAACACCAGAACAACGTGCCGAACCTGAACAATCCCACCGCGGTCAATATCATCGCCAATGGCGGCACGCCGTTTTCGCCGCAATACATGCCGTTCAACGCGCCCGGCGCCGCCTTCTGCAGCAACGCGGCTCTCCTGACGTGTACCGCGACATACCAGACGTTCCTGACCTACATAAACTACAAGATCACGCCGCTCGACAACATCTCGTATCGCGCGGAGTTCGTGAACGACGAGCAGGGACAGCGCACCGGCATCAAGACACGCTACGTCGAGACCGGCATTGGCTGGCAGCACTGGTTCTCGCCCCAGATCGAGATCCGGCCCGAGGTTTCCTACTACAAGTCGCTGGATGCGATGGCGTTCAACGGCAATTCGAACCTTGGCATCGCGCCTAACAAGAACTTCGCCATCATCGCGCTATCGGACATCATCATTCACTTCTGAGGCGTGGAAAGGTCACGGCGGCCCAAGTCGCCGGACAATTTCATCAGAACAATTCGACAGGGGTAAACAATGAAGCGAATTCTTCTCACCACCGTCTCGCTCGGTGTGCTGGGTCTTCTCTCACCGGCGCTCGGTGCCGATCTGCCTTACGCGAAGGCACCCACGATGGCCGCGCCGGTCTATGACTGGACCGGCTTCTATGTCGGCGGGTTCGGCGGCGGCGGCTACGGCAACCACAACGTCAACAACGCAACGGGTCAGTCCGGCACGTTTACCGATTTCACCGCCAACTACTCCTCCACCGGCGCGGTGGCCGGCGGCGAGGCCGGCTATAACTGGCAGAGCGGCAGCTACCTGGTCGGTCTCGAAGGCGACCTGTTCTGGTCAGGCATCAAGGGCAACGATGCGAACCAGTTCATCGCCGGCAACTTTCCCGGCGTGACCGGGATCGACGCCGACAACCTCAAATGGGGCGGCACGGTTCGTGTGCGCGTCGGCTACACGATCGATCGCTGGATGCTGTTCTTCACCGGCGGCTACGCCTTCGGCGATATCGATCATACCAATACCGCGGCAACGATCGACCAGTTCACCGTCCACGCCAACGGGCTGACCGGCGGTGGCGGTATCGCCTATGCGATCACCAACAACGTGATCGGCAAGTTCGAATACCGCTACTACAATTTCAACGGCTACAACCGTCCGGGCACGCCGCTGACGCCGAACGGCCAGCTCCCCTACACCACCGAGAGCACTTATTCGGTCGTGACGCTCGGCCTCGACTTCAAGTTCGGAGGCCCCGTCGTTGCGAAATATTGAGGGTTCGCCTGAACCGATCGGTGATCTCGGAGCCGCAACATCGGAGAAGCCGGACGGCTCAGGTCAGTTGGCTATTCGGCGAACCGAAATCTGCGATGGGGTCGGGCCAGCGGTCGTATCCGGGCAGGAGGTTGATTTGACGCATGTGACTTCGATAGCTGCCCGAATCGGGTGCCTCGTTCTGCTTGCGGCAATCCCGACCGCCGGCATCTGCGGGGATGCCGTCGCAAGGGCCGACAAGGGACGTTCGCATGCGAGCAGCCCGGCGTCCGAGAAACTCTCGGCGCAGCAGCAGGCCCCGCTCGGACCGATGCGTTATTACGGCGGTCCGAAATCTCCGATGGGGCGTGGTCCGGCAGAGAACTAGACGCTTAAGCCACGCGATCTGCCTTGCGACCGTGTGAGCGTCGCGCGGCTTCGGCAGAGCCGCGAGAGCGCTTGGTGGCGCTTGTAACCAGGGCTTCGGGAAGAATGATGAAACGTGTTCTATTGGCGGGTATCTCCGTGGCGGCCATGGGTTTGGTCAGCGGCGCACACGCCGCAGACGCTTCCCCGGCAAGCAAGGCGCCGGCCGGATGCAGGGTCGTCGTCGATCCCTACAAGAATTATGCGTGTCTCGAAGCCTGGCTCGGCACCGACTTCATGAGCCGCCTCGTCAATTACTACCGGCTCGAATGGGGACACGACGCGGCGCCGGCAGATCCGAAAGCGCCTCCCGGAAGTCGTGCCGACTGGCCGCCGACCCCACAAAGCATACCGCCGATGCCCTTCACCGAATGGCCTTACGGCGGGACGACCAACCTTGGCGTGACGCGGCCGAGTTCGGTCGATAGTCCGTTGATGGCGGCGGTGGGGAATACGCAGTTCGGTCAGACGCTGAACGACAACCACATCCAGATTTACGGCTGGATCGATCCCGGCGGCAACCTCTCCACCAGCACGGTGCGCGGCGGCAATGCGCCAGCGGCCTATAGTTATAATCCGAACAACGTGCAGCTCGATCAGGCGGTGATCTATATCGAGCGGCTTCCCGACACGGTCCAGAACGATCACATTGACTGGGGCTTCCGCGTCGCGCCGATCTACGGCGAGAACTATCGCTACACCACGGCTTACGGGCTGTTCAGCAGTCAGTTCCTGAACCAGAACCTGAACAGCGGCTTCGATATTCCGATGGCCTATGGCGAGTTGTTCATTCCGCAGGTGATGGAAGGATTGATGATTCGGTTCGGACGTTACATCTCGATTCCGGATATCGAGGCCCAGCTCGCGCCGAACAATTACATGTACTCGCACTCGATGACGTATACCTACGACAACTACACCAACACCGGATTCGAGTTTACGCTCGCGGCCACCAAGAACTGGATCTTCCAGTTGGGCCTGACGGCCGGAACCGAGTCGCTGCCCTGGCATCTCGGCGTGAAGATCGCCAATCCAGACCCGAACCCGCTGTTTCCCGGCACCACGATGCCGAAAGATCCAGGCGCCGTTCCGAGCGTTACCGGCGGCGTGCGCTGGAGCAGCGACAGCGGCAACGACGACTTCAACATCGTCGCGAACGGCATCAATGGCGGCCAGTGGGGCTACAACAACCTGCAATGGTATGGCTTGACCTACTACCACAAGTTCAACGACCAGTGGCACATCTCGGTCGAAACCTATAACGAGCACCAGAACAACGTTCCGAACCTGAACAATGCCACCGCCGTCGGTATCATCGCCAATGGCGGCACGCCGTTCTCGCCGCAATACATGCCGTTCAACGCTCCCGGCGGCGCATTCTGCAATTCCGCCGCCGTGCTTAGCTGCACCGCATCGTTTCAAACCTTCTTGACCTACGTGAACTACAAGGTCACGTCGCTCGACAACATCTCCTATCGCGCGGAATTTGTTGACGACATGCAGGGACAGCGCACCGGCACCAAGACGCGGTACGTCGAGACCGGCATCGGCTGGCAGCACTGGTTCTCGCCCCAGATCGAGATCCGGCCGGAGGTTTCCTATTACAGGTCGCTGGATGCGTTTGCATTCAATGGCAATGCGAACCTGGGCATCGCGCCGAACAAGAACTTCGCGATCATCGGTGCGGCGGACATGATCATTCACTTCTGAGGCGTGGAGCGCATTCTTGCGACCGCATGTGACCGCAAATATCGCGGTGAAAGCTTCCGCGCAGGGCCGCAGTTCGAAGTTGAAGGAGAAAACGCGCGGCGGCGGTTTGTCTATAACTTTTGCTTCTGCTTGCCCAGGTCGGAGGCAATAGAAGAATATCTGAGCAAATCGTCAGGATAGTTCAAGAATCGACTATTTTTATTATATGAGATCGTCCTAAAACAATTGTTACGGGAGCGAAGCACGTAAGGTTAGTGTAAGCGCGATGCTGTAACGCAACATAATTGGTCAGGTTGGCTGTCAAGGTTGGGGACTTTAGAGTGAATGCTTTCGGAAACCTGTCGATACGTTCTCGTGCGGCGATATTCGCCCTGATCGCGATCGGCGGAGCCGCGTTTTTTTGGGGCAGGGGTTTCATCGGGCTGGCCGATGGCCAATCAGCGCGTAAGGAGCAGACCGCGGCCCTCGAACCGAACCGGTCCGGACCGGCCAAGATGGCCGACGAACAGACCGTCGATTTGTCGGAAAAGCAGGCGAATTCCCTGAAGATCGGTCCGGTGGCAGCGCGCGAGTTCGCGCTCCTGAAGACGGCCGTCGGCACCATCGACTTCAACGAGAACCTGCTGGTCCAGGTATTCTCGCAATATCAGGGTAAGATCCTCAAGGCCTTCTACAATATCGGTGACGAGGTCCAGGCCGGCAACGTGCTGTTCACGATCGACAGCCCCGACCTGCTTGCGGCCGAGTCAACCCTTCTCGCAGCCGCCGGCGTGCTTGAATTGCAAAAGCGCACGCTGGCGCGGATGATCAGTCTTTTGAAGGTCGGCGGCAGCGCCCAGAAGGACGTCGATCAGTCGACCTCGGACGAGCAGACCGCGGAGGGCAACTTCAAGGCGGCCAAGGACGCGGTACGAATTTTCGGAAAGACGGACGCAGAGGTTGAACAGATCGTTGCCGATCGCAAGGTCGATTCAACACTGGTCGTTCCAAGCCCGATCTCGGGGCGGATCGTTACGCGCAACGCGGCGCCGGGATTTCTGACCCAGCCCGGCAATCCGCCGGCACCGTTTTCGGTCGCCGATTTGTCGACGATGTGGATGCTGGCAAACGTCATCGAAACGGACGCGCCCGCCTACAAGCTCGGTCAGGCTGTCGAGGTCACGGTGCCGGCCTATCCTGACAAGGTTTTCAAAGGGCACGTCACGGCGCTCGGCGCGATGATCGATCCGAACACGCACCGGCAGTTGGTTCGCTCCGAAATCGACGACCCCGAGCATCTGCTCCGGTCGGGAATGTTCGCAAGCTTTGTCATCCGCGTCGGAGAGCCGGTTCGTTCCCTGGCAGTGCCGGCCGAGGGTGTGGTCAGGGAGGGCGACGGGACAATGACCGTGTGGGTCACCAAGGACAGCCGCCGTTTCACAAAGCGAACCGTGAAGGTCGGCCTGCAGCAGGATGGCTGGACCCAGATTCTGGAGGGGCTCTCGCCTGAAGACACCGCTGTCCTGGATGGCGCGGTATTCCTGAGCAACAAGCTCGCATTGGGCGAAGCCGGTTAGACGGGCCGGGACTCGTTAACCCAGATACACACGGCGGGGTCACTTGATTAAGTCTTTGCTTCAGTTCGGTCTGACACGCAGTGCGATCATCGTCCTGGGTCTGGTGGTATTTTGCGCGGCCGGGCTCGTTGCATTTTCGAAGCTGAACATCGAGGCCTATCCCAACCCCGCTCCGGTCATTCTCGAGATCACTGCGCAGGCGGCGGGTCTGTCCGCCGAGGAGATGGAGAAATATTATACGATCCCGATGGAAGTGGGCCTTTATCCGACACCGGGTGTCGTCAATATTCGCTCGACTTCGTTCTACGGGTTGTCGTTCGTCCGCGTCACCTTCAGATACGGGGTCGATTTCTACTTCGCGCTGACGCAGGCGTCGATCAGCCTGCAGCAAAACGTCAATCTGCCGGGTAGTCAGGTCGCGCAGATTCAGCAGTCGAGTCTGGTCGGCGAAATCTACCGCTACCAGCTCGTCGGTCCTCCGAATTTCGGTCTGACCAATCTGCGAACGTTGCAGGACTACGTGGTCACGCGTCGCCTCCTCACCATTCCCGGCGTGGTGCAGATCAACAGTTGGGGTGGGACCACCAAGCAGTTCAATGTCGACGCCGACCTGCAAAAGCTGGAAGCCTACAACATCACGATCCCGCAGCTGATCTCCGCGCTCGGCAACGCCAACGTCAATGTCGGCGGCCGCGAGATCACGATCGGCCAGCAGTCGGTCAACATCCGCGGCGTCGGACTGGTCGATAGCGGCGGCGCCGACGACGTCACCAAGGGCTACAAGGTCCAGGACATCGAGAACATTGTCCTGACCCAGTCGAACGGGCTGCCAATCCAGGTCAAGCACGTCGCGAGTGTTTCCGTCGGTTATGTGCCGCGGCTGGGAATCGGGGGCAGGGATCACGACGACGATGTCGCCACCGCGATCGTGGTGATGGGGCGGACCCAGCATACCAACGACATCATTCCGCGCGTGCAGGCCGAGGTTGAAAAGCTCAACAGCGACGGCAGCCTGCCGCCCGGGGTCAAGATCGTCTCCTATTACGATCGCAGCTCGCTGGTCGGAGTTACCACGCATACGGTTCTGCACAATTTGATCTTCGGCTGCCTGCTGGTTTTCCTTATTCAATGGGTATTCCTGGGCGATCTGCGGAGCGCCATCATCGTCAGCGCGAACATCCCGTTCGCACTGTTCTTTGCCATCATCATCCTGGTGTTGCAGGGGGAGGACGCCAACCTGCTGTCGCTCGGCGCGGTCGATTTCGGCATCATCGTCGACTCCGCCGTGATCATGATGGAAAACATCTATCGAAACTTTCAGTCCACGCCGGAGCATCGGCAAACGCTGCTGCAGCATCTCTCCGAAGGCTATTGGGGCCCCGATCCGACGTCGGCGCATGCCAACACCACCTCGGCAGCCCCGCGATGGACGGAGCGAATGCGCATCATCTTCACCAGTGCGTTGCAGGTCGACAAGGCGGTGTTCTTCACGGCGGCGATCACGGTCACCGCGTTCGTGCCGCTGTTCACGATGCAGGGCGTTGAAGGCCAGATCTTCGGACCGATGGCGCGAACCTATGGCTACGCGCTGGCCGGGGCGCTGCTCGCCACCTTCACGGTGACGCCGGTGCTGGCGTCGCTTCTGCTTCCCAAGCACATCGAGGAAACCGAAACCATCATCGTGCGCGCCCTGCGCAAGAGCTATACGCCGGTGCTTCGCTTTGCGCTCGACAATCTCAAGATCGCCGTGATTATTGGGATCGTCTTCCTGGGCCTGAGCTTTCTGGCGGCGTCCCGCCTGGGCAGCGAATTCCTGCCGGCGCTGGAAGAGGGCAACTTCTGGATCAGGGCGGCGATGCCATCGACGATGTCGCTCGATGCCGGAACGGTCGCCACCGGAAAGATGCGCGAGATCCTGTTGCGGCATCCGGAGGTGCTCACGGTGGTGTCGCAGCATGGCCGCCCCGACAATGGCAGCGATGCCTCGCCATTCTCCAACGTCGAATTGTTCGCGCCGCTCAAGCCCTTCGACGAATGGCCGCCGAACCTGACCAAGGAAAAGCTGACGGAAGAGCTGCAGAAGGAGTTTGAGGAGGAATTGCCGGGAATTGGGTTCAACTTCTCCCAATATATCCAGGACAATGTCGAGGAGGCGCTGTCGGGCGTGAAGGGCGCCAATTCGGTGAAAATCATCGGGCCGAACCTTCAGACCCTCGAGACGCTCGCGACCCAGGTGATGGCCGAGATGGCGAAAGTCCAGGGCGTGGCCGATCTCGGAATCTTCCACCTGCTGGGCCAACCCAATCTCAACATCAAGGTCGACCGCGACAAGGCCGCCCGCTACGGTCTCAATACCGGCGACGTCAACACCGTCGTTCAGGCCGCTCTCGGCGGCACCAACGCGACCACCGTTCTGGAGGGCGACCGGCAGTTCAATCTGGCCGTCAGGCTCGATCCCAAATACCGCTCCAGCATCGAGGCGATTCGTACCGTCAAGGTCGCCTACCAGACGCCGTCGGGCACCAATGGCTACGTCCCGCTCAGCGAGCTTGCAGATATCACGCTTGATACCGGGGCCTCGTTCATCTATCGCGAGCGCAGCCAGCGCTACATCCCGATCAAGTTCAGCGTGCGCGGCCGCGACCTCGGCGGCACCGTCGAGGAGGCGCAGGAGCGGGTAGCAAAGGCCGTCAAGCTTCCGAACGGATACCGGATCATCTGGTCCGGCGAGTTCGAGGATCTGCAGAATGCCAAGGCGCGGCTTCTTATCGTTGTTCCGATCACGCTGCTGCTGATCCTTGTCCTCCTGTACGGGTTATTCAACTCGCTGCGCGACAGCCTGTTGTCCGTTGCCGGCATTCCCTTCGCGATCGGCGGCGGCCTGATCGCGCTCTATTTCGCCGGGCTCGATTTCAGCGTGTCGGCGGCGATCGGCTTCATCTCGCTGTTCGGCGTCGCCGTGATGGACGGCATTCTCAATATCACCTATTTCCGCGAGCTCAGGGCCCAGGGCATGGATGTCGCCGAGGCCGTGTTCCACGGTGCCGAGCAGCGGATGCGGCCGATGCTGATGACCGCGCTGTCGGCGGGCGTCGGGCTGTTTCCGGCCGCGATCTCCCACGGCATCGGAAGTCAGGTGCAGCGTCCTCTGGCAACGGTCGTCGTGGGTGGTATGTTCATCGGGCCGTTGCTGCTGCTCGTCGTGGCCCCGGCACTCAGAAAGATATTCCTTTCGAGAGACAGAGAAGTTGTGGACGACAGCGAAGCCGCTGTAGCCACCGAGGGCAACCCGGATGGTTAGTTGGAAATCGCGCTGTGGGAAGTTCTGAGGGATTCGAGCACATGTTGCGTCCAGGGCGAATTGATCCTCGACCGCCGGCGGCTCGGCTGCGTCAGCGTCCGCTCGTCCCCGGGCGCCGCATCGTTGCCGGCCTGACCGTCCTGACCGTGCTGTCGATCGCCATTTCGGGCTGCGCGGTCGGGCCGAACTTCAATCCCGCGGCCGTCCCCGACGTCAACGGCTATGTCCATGGCAAGCTGGCGTCAGCGAATCCCGGAAAGGGTCCGCCAGACGTTGCCGGGCAACGCTTTATCAGCGGCGAGGACGTTTCGGCGCGCTGGTGGGCGGCCTTCAAGTCGCAGCCGCTCAACGACCTTGTGAAGCGATCGGTCGAGCAAAATCCGAACCTGCAGGCCGCGGAAGCCGCGATCAAGATGGCCCATTATAACGCACAGGCCCAGCGCGGCCTGTTTTCCCCGCAGGTCACGGGCAATTCGGCGTCCCAGCAGTTTTTGATTGCCAATCCCCAGCAGATACCGACGATCCCGACGGCGGGACCGCAGTCCGAGTTCTCGCTGGTGACCAACCAGCTTTCGGTGTCGTTCGTGCCGGATATCTGGGGCGGCAACTTCCGCGCCGTCGAGAGTCTGGATGCGATGACCGAGCAGCAATTGTTCCAGCTCGAGGCCGCCTATCTGACGCTGACCAGCAACGTCGTGACGGCCGCCATCCAGGAAGCCTCGCTGCGGGGCCAGATCGCCGCGACCCAGCGCATCATCGCGATCGAGCGGCACCTGCTCGACATTCTGAAGCGTCAGCTCAGCTTCGGCCAGGCGGCCCAGGCCGATGTGCTCGCCCAGGAGGCGGCGCTTGCGCAGGTCGAACAGTTGCTGCCACCTCTCGAAAAGCAGCTTGCCCAGCAGCGCGATCTTTTGACGGCGCTTGCCGGGCAATACGCCGCCAACGAGATCACGCAGAGGTTCGATCTCGCGCATCTCCGGCTGCCCACCAATCTGCCGATCAGTCTGCCGAGCAAGCTCGTGGATCAGCGTCCCGACGTGAGGGCGGCGGAAGCCAACATGCATGCGGCCGGCGCACAAGTCGGGGTGGCAATCGCGGCCCGTCTGCCGAACGTCGTGCTTTCAGCCAATGGCGGATCGGCCTCCTTCAACTGGGCCTCGGCCTTTGTGCCCGGCACCGGCTTTTACACGCTCGGGGCGGGTGTAACCGCGCCCATCTTCGATGGCTTCACGCTCTACAACAAGCAGAAAGCGGCCGAGGCGGCGCTCGATCAGGCCGAAGCCATGTATCGCTCGGCCGTCATCACCGCATTCCAGAACGTCGCCGACGCCTTGCGCGCGTTGCAGGCGGACGCGCGGGCCATGAGGGCGGCCCGCCACGCGGAAGATACCGCAAAGGCCAGCCTCGATATCGTCGAAAAACAATTGAGCGCCGGTCAGGTCAACCAGCTCGCCGTCCTCAATGCGCAGCAGACCTACCTGACGGCGGCAGTGGTCCGCGTGCAAACGGAGGCCAATCGTCTCGCCGATACTGCGGCGTTGTTCATGGCGCTCGGCGGCAACTGGCCTGCGAACTGCACCGTGCCGGACTGGCGCCAATGTGCCATGGGCGAGCCACCCGAGGTGGTCGCGGCCGCAGAGGCGAAATAGGCAGCGGTCGCGACGCAGCCCTCCAGAGTGGCGGCGTCTTTCTAACCGATCGTGCCTTGCCCGACCGCGACATCCTCGAAGCGGGATTGCAGGCGGTAGCCGACACCTGACTCGGTAATGATGAGCCGCGGGTGATTGGGATCGGCCTCGATGATCTGCCGAAGGTCGCGAACGAGAATCCGCAGATACTGGATGTTCTTTCGCACACTGCCGCTCCAGATCTCCTCCAGCAATTGGTCGTGCGTGACCACCAGGCCGACATGGGTCGCGAGCACGTGCAGAAGACGGTACTGCTTGCGGGTCAACTTGATCTGGTTGTTGTTGAGCAGCACGGTCCGGCCGACGAGATCGATCGACAACGGGCCGGCGACCACGACGGGGTTCTCGTTCGGGCTCTTGAAATACCGTCGCAGCGCCGCATGGCTGCGTGCGATCAATTCGGCCATGCCGAACGGCTTGACGACGTAGTCATCGGCTCCCGCCTCGAGAAGGCGGACTTTTTCCTCCTCGTTGGCTTCGACCGAGAGGACGATGATCGGGACATTGGACCATGACCGGATCAGTTCGAGGACTTCCGTTCCACGACGGTCGGGCAAGGCGAGATCCAGGATGATCAGATCCGGCGCGTTGAATGTTGCTGCGCGCAGTCCTTCGGCGGCGTCCTCGGCCTCCTGCACGGTAAAGCTGCCGTGAAGTTCGAACCCTGCGCGAAGGAATCGCCTTATCTTGGGTTCGTCGTCGATCAGGAGCACGAGGTTTGTAGACTTACTCATCCGCTGAACCCACCGACTGATCATCCTCCTCGATCTGGGCTTCGGGCAGGATAATGGATGCCGTCGTGCCCTGTCCCTGACCTCCGCTCACGATCTCGATCGCCCCTTCATTTGCCTTGACGAAGGTGGACGCGATCCAGAAGCCCAGGCCCGACCCCGGGATTGTGGCCTGGTGGCGCTCGCTTCGGAACGACTTGCGGCCGAGCTGGCGCTGTTCGTCCGCGGTAATGCCTGCGCCGGAATCGGAAATCGACAGAATGACGCGCCCTTGCGCCGCCCGCGTGTTGACCGCGATCGTTGAACCCGATGGGGAATACTTGGCGGCATTCTCGAGAAGCTGGCCGCACGCCTCTTCGACAAGGGCGGAATCCACATTGATCATCGGCAGGTCGACGTCAAACCCGGTCGTGACGTTGTGGGCCGACAATTGCCGCGACCTGCGCCGAATGGCGGCGTTGACGATGTCCCTTGGATCCGCGCACTCGAGATGCGCCCGAACGTCGCCGGCGCTCACGCGCGTCGCATGGAGGAGGTTGCCGATGAAGCCGTCGAGCCGCTCCACCTGGTCGGTGACAGCCTCGACCAATGAATGCGCCCGCTCTTCAGTGCGAATTTCGGGCATGGATTCAAGCACGCTCGCCGATCCCCGGATGGCCGCCAGGGGCGAGCGCAGTTCGTGCGACAGGTTGCTGTGGAACGCATCTCGCAGGAGCTGATCCTTCAGGCGGAGCGCGGCTTCCTCCATCGCTCCGCCGATGTCGAGGCGCTGCAGCGTCAGGGACGCTTCCGCCAGGATGGCCTCGACGCGGCGCGTGTTGGTGTCGATCGCGGCGGGCGAGTCGCTGCCGATGTTGACGGCGATGACCCCGTGCGTGGTGTCTTCCGAGGCCACCGCGCGGAGCAGCCAGACGCTTTTGGTCGATTCGTCGGTGATGGTGTTGGCGCGAAGCCCGATTTTCCTCATCATGGAGGCTGCGCTGTCCCGGACGATCTGCGGAATGGTACCAACGGAATCAGGCTGGAAATTTCGGTCCAGGGTGGCAAGGAAAAAGGCGGTGTGCCGTCCGAGCGTCCCGGAGAGGTAGTTCTGAATGGCGGAAATCAGGTCCGATACGGTGAAACAGGCAGCCAGCCGTCGTGAGAACTCGTGGAGATATTTGAGCTCCTCCTCACGCTGGCGCAACGTTTCTGTTTCCTGGCGCAGCCGTGACGCAAGCTCACCACTGACCAGCGCGACCAGCAGGAACACCAACAGGTCGATGACGGCCTGCGGCTCGTCGAGCCTGAAACTGTAATAGGGTGGGAAAAAGAAGAAATCCGCCGCTGACGCACCGGCAACCGCGGCAACGATGGCCGGCCAGGTACCCCACCGCGTCGCGGCGATGAGCACCGGTATCAGGTACACGATCGGGACGAAGTTAGCCGGAACGAAGCGGCCAGCCAGGAGAAGTCCGCCCGTCGCCAGTCCCACAAGCAGCAAGGACAGGGTCAGTGGCAGGGCGTTCGCCAACAGGACGCGATGCAATGGGAGTTCGTCGCTTGGCAGCAGGCCATAGCCTCCTCCGGTTCCAATGAAAGCCATGCTCGCTTTCGCGAACTTCTGGAACACGGGGAATTGGGACTCCAAGGATTTTCCTTCGTTGCCAAAGGGCATCAGATAGCCGTCATCACAACGATCCCGGTCGAGCCACGCTGCTGACCACCCCAAAAGAGACGCTCAAAACCAGATTCAAGGAACCAGCGTGCGCAAGCTGCTGACCCGCGAAAGAGCGGAATTCCAATATCGAACGTTGCTGTTGCTCGTTTACCGCTGATCGCCCAGCAGGTAATGACCGTGCGTCATCCCCTCATAGGAAATCAATATTGCTTTGCGGAAGAAGAAATATATTTAAAAATAGCATGTTGCCGGACCAATGGTGCTGTCGGGTCTAGTGTGGTTCAGAAGTTCTCTTCATCGGTGCGGCGAGTCCATCAAGAGAACTTCTGAACCAAAA
>JBKQRS010000251.1:0-3552 GCA_052143915.1 Bradyrhizobium sp. | reverse complement strand
ACTCTGTACTGTTTCGTCGCGGGAGCGCCGGAGCGGCGCCTTTGCACGCCACCAGCTAAGACAACAACCGCATCGGTTTGGTAAACAGAAACGACGTTTCGATTCACCACGTCGTCAAATGCGCGCGCTTTTTTCCGGTAGCGTTTATTTTCGATGAACGCAGACAGCGCATGGTTAATCGTTGGTATGCGCACTCGGAGCACATCCCTGGTAAGCGGCTCGCGGCGTGAACTTCATGTTAAATCGGGTCTGCTTTAAACGCAGGGAGTGGAGTTCGGGGACATATCTCATGCCGGTTCATCGCAGACGTTTTCGTATCGAAGAAGCAATCACTGGCGCCATTGCGATGCCGCCGGATGTCGACGGCGAGGTTGGTCCCATGCACCGCGAGATCATGAGCGAACTGCGCGCGATCCGCGCCCAGATGGCCGCTCCCCGCCCCAGCGCGGCAAACAGCACGATAGGAGAGTCAGTGTCCCGCGAAGTCGCCGAAGCCCATGCGCTGCTCGAAACCTACCGCGCCCAGATCGAGCAATGCGAGAAACTGAAGGTCGAACTCGACCTTATCTACGATGCCATCACCCGCACCAAGCGTGAAATCGCGGTGCTGCACGGCAAGAGCTTCAACGGCGAGGAAATGGCCAAGGTCAACGGCGAGCTCGGCGCCGTGGTCGGCGGCACCGAAGAAGCGACGCAGCAAATTCTGGAAGCGGCCGAGGCGATCGATAACGCGGCAACCGCGCTGAGTACCGTAACCTCGCCGGATCAGCAGAAGCTGCTCAGTGAGGAAATCCAGGAACGCGTCGTTTCCATCTTCGAGGCCTGCAATTTCCAGGACCTGACCGGTCAGCGCATCAAAAAAGTGATGACCACGATGAAATTCATCGAAAATCACATCACCGTCATGATGGACATCTGGGGTGGGGTCGACGCCATCAAGGCGCATGCCCCTCCGATCGTCGATACCCGCGAGGGCGACGCCAGGCTGTTGAACGGTCCAAAGACCGAGGGCGACGTCGGCCACGCTTCGCAGGATGACATTGACGCTTTGTTCGACTAAGGACGGCATTGCTTCGCCAAACACAAAAACGCCGGCGCAACGCCGGCGTTTTTCGTTTAGCGGATCAATCAGGTCAGGCGCGCGGCGCGCAGCGGACGTAGACCATGTTGCCGTAGCGGGTCGCCGCATCCTTGTCGATGAAGCGGGTGATCAGGACACGCCCGTCGAAAGAGACGATCTCGCGGTCCTGTTCGCCTCCGGCCGGCCCGGGAGGGCCGATATAATTCTTGCCGCCGGGGCTGCCCTTGAGGCGCAATTCCTGCGGCGTCGCCTGATCGGCCAGATGCATGATCACGCCGCCATTGGCGCCCGCTCCGATCACGTAAGGTTGCTTGCACTGCGCCCGCGCAGCGACTTCTGTGCGCGCGCGGTCATTGGGATTTTGGAACGACGCAAGGCCCCACCTGCCGACAATCTCATCGGCACGGATCGTTGCCGGCATTTCGGGCACCGGGGCGGGCTCCGGCGCCACCGAAGGGGACGACGAAAAGGACGGCAGGCTCATGCTCGAGCAGGCGCCCAGGAATATCGTCAGCGCCGAGGCGATCCCCAGATTGGCAACCGCCCGCACGCCAGATGAACCGACCATGTTCTCCCCCAAGCAAATCCGTGGCCGCACCCGTCCGGCAGCCAAGCGCAAAACCCCTGCCGGAGCAATGACGTCCAGCAAATTACGCCGGTACTCCGATTTGGTTTCCTGAAGCATCCTATATCTGCCTCACCAAGGCATTAACCCCGTTTGCTTGACAGGATCGGCGCCACGCCATATCCCCGGGCGCACAATTGGCACTCTGAGGGTGCGATTGCCAGGGATTCAAGCTAATTTGCCCTCGGCGGTGTCGAATACGCCCGTATTCCCATCCACTTTCGACGGCAAACCGAGCAAACCAGGCCTCCAAAAGGAACTGTCATGGCTAAAATCAAATTTCGTCCGCTGCATGACCGTGTCGTGGTCAAACGTATCGACGCCGAGGAAAAGACCAAGGGCGGCATCATCATTCCCGACAGCGCCAAGGAAAAGCCCTCTCAGGGTGAAATCACCGCGGTCGGTCCGGGCGGCCGCGACGAATCCGGCAAGCTGATCCCGATCGACCTCAAGGTGGGCGACCGCGTGCTGTTCGGCAAGTGGTCGGGCACCGAGGTCAAGCTCGACGGCGAAGAACTCCTGATCATGAAGGAGAGCGACATCATGGGCGTGCTCGCCTAACGCCACACTGTTGGACCCCTCACCCTGAGGAGGCAGCGAAGCTGTCGTCTCGACGGGCGAGGCCACGTCGATACCCCACGCTCATCAACCTCATCCTTCGAGACGCGGGCAAGCGCCCGCTCCTCCTGCGATAACGGCAAAGCCGTTACGCAGGGATGAGGCATCCATCCACACACCAATGGAGTGATTTCAAATGGCTGCCAAGGACGTCAAATTTTCCGGAGACGCGCGCGACCGTATGCTGCGCGGCGTCGATATTCTCGCCAATGCGGTCAAGGTGACGCTCGGTCCCAAGGGCCGCAACGTCGTCATTGAAAAGAGCTTCGGCGCCCCCCGCATCACCAAGGACGGCGTCACCGTCGCCAAGGAAATCGAACTTGATGACAAGTTCGAGAATATGGGCGCGCAGATGCTGCGCGAAGTCGCCTCCAAGACCAACGATACCGCCGGCGATGGCACCACTACCGCCACCGTGCTGGCGCAGGCGATCGTGCGGGAAGGTGCCAAGGCGGTTGCCGCCGGCATGAACCCGATGGACCTGAAGCGCGGCATCGAAATTGCCGTGGCAGCGGTGGTCAAGGACATCGAGAAGCGCGCCAAGCCGGTCGCCTCCTCCTCCGAAGTGGCCCAGGTCGGCACCATCTCGTCCAATGGCGATGCGGCGATCGGCAAGATGATCGCGCAGGCGATGCAGAAGGTCGGCAATGAAGGCGTCATCACCGTCGAGGAGAACAAGTCGCTCGAAACCGAAGTCGACATCGTCGAGGGCATGAAATTCGACCGCGGTTATCTGTCGCCCTATTTCATCACCAACGGCGAGAAGATGACCGCCGAACTCGAGGACGTCTACGTGCTGCTGCACGAGAAGAAATTGTCCGGCCTGCAGGCGATGCTGCCGGTGCTGGAGGCCGTGGTGCAGTCGGGCAAGCCGCTCCTGATCATCGCCGAAGACGTCGAGGGCGAGGCCCTGGCGACGCTGGTCGTCAACCGTCTGCGCGGCGGGCTGAAGGTCGCCGCCGTCAAGGCGCCCGGCTTCGGCGATCGCCGCAAGGCGATGCTGGAAGACCTTGCGATCCTGACCGGTGGCCAGCTGATCTCGGATGAGCTCGGCATGAAGCTCGAAAGCGTCACGGTCAACATGCTCGGCCGCGCCCGCAAGGTCGTGATCGACAAGGAGAACACCACGATCGTCAACGGCGCCGGCAAGAAGAAGAAGATCATCGAGTGGTCCAGGCGCTTCATCCAGCGCCTGGCAGTCGGCCGCCAGGTGACGCGCTGTATCACC
>JBKQRS010000250.1:0-2663 GCA_052143915.1 Bradyrhizobium sp. | reverse complement strand
ATGATGGCAACGCCGCAGAATCTCGAGGATTTTGCGGTCGGCTTCACCGTCACCGAGGGCCTCACTGCTTCGCCGGCGGACATCCGTCAACTCGATATCGTCGAGCACGCTGCCGGCATCGAACTGCGCATGTGGCTGACCGAACCGCACGCGGCCGCCTTGACCGAGCGGCGGCGGCATCTCGCCGGCCCGACCGGCTGCGGCCTCTGCGGCATCGAAAGTCTCGACGAAGCCGTGCGGACGCCGTCGCGCGTGCGCCAAGGGGATACCTTTACGCCGGCCGAGATCATGCGCGCGCTCGAGGCGCTGCCGCCCCGCCAGGAGCTCAACCGCCAAACGCGAGCGGTCCATGCCGCTGCCTTCTGGCAACCCGGCGCCGGCCTTCTCGCCGTTCGCGAAGACGTCGGACGACACAACGCGCTCGACAAGCTGGTCGGCGCGCTGACGCGCGACCGCGTGCCCGGTTATTCGGGCATGGTTCTGCTGACCAGCCGCGTATCCGTGGAAATGGTGCAAAAAACCGCCGCCGTCGGCGCGCCGCTGTTGGTCGCCGTGTCGGCGCCGACCGCGCTCGCGCTGCGGACGGCCGAGACGGCCGGTATCACGCTTGTTGCAGTCGCGCGCGGCGACGGTTTTGAAGTTTTCACGCACCCGCAGCGTATTAAGGAAATCAGCAAAGAAACGATGACCCATGTCGCTTGACAAGCTAGTCTACATGGCCAATCAGATCGGCAAGTTCTTTGATAGCCAAGGACCGGAGCAAGCCGCGGCGGGGACGGCCGATCACATCAAAAAATTCTGGGATCCGCGGATGCGCGCCCAAATCTTCGCGCATCTCGAAGCGGGCGGTAAGGGGTTGGACCCAAGTGTCCGCACGGCGATCGAGAGATTGAAGGAAGCAGAATCAAAAAAACTGCAATAACAAAAACCCCGAAACGGGGGCGCGAAAGGGGAGAGACACGATGACGACAATAGGACGGGCTGACGGTCTGGTTGGTTCGGGACCTGGGCTTTTTGAGCGCAACCGAATCATAGCCAAGGCCGGCTTCAATCGCTGGCTCGTTCCGGCCGCCGCACTCTGCATCCACCTTTGCATCGGCATGGCATACGGGTTCAGCGTGTTCTGGCTGCCGCTGTCGCGCGCGCTCGGAATCACGGCGGCCAAAACTTGCCCCGACATGACGCTTGTCCAGGAATTGTTCACAACAACCTGCGATTGGCGCATCGCCAGCATGGGCTGGATGTTCACGCTCTTCTTCGTTCTGCTCGGCGTATCCGCGGCAATCTGGGGCGGCTGGCTCGAGCGTGTCGGACCGCGCAAGGCCGGCGCCGTTGCGGCTTGTTGCTGGGCTGGCGGGCTCATGCTCGGCGGGATCGGCGTCTACATCCATCAATTGTGGCTGATGTGGCTCGGTGCCGGCGTCATCGGCGGCGTCGGCCTTGGCCTCGGCTACATCTCGCCGGTCTCGACCCTGATCAAATGGTTCCCCGATCATCGCGGCATGGCGACCGGATTTGCCATCGCCGGCTTCGGCGGCGGCGCCATGATCGGCGCGCCGCTGGCGAATATACTGATCAATTACTACAAGACACCCACCTCGGTCGGCGTCTGGGAGACTTTCGTCACCATGGGCGCGATCTATTTCGTTTTCATGATGATCGGCGCCTTCGGCTACCGGTTGCCACCGGCCGGTTGGCGTCCGGACGATTGGACGCCGCCGGATACTTCAAAGGCGATGATCACCCAGCATCACGTGCATTTAAAGGATGCGCACAAGACCAAGCAGTTCTGGCTGATCTGGGCGGTGCTCTGCCTGAACGTGTCGGCAGGCATCGGCGTCATCGGCATGGCGTCGCCGATGCTACAGGAAATCTTCGGCGGTACGCTGATTGCACATCCGGAGCTAGGCTTTACCCAGCTCGCGCCCGACCAGCGCACCATCATCGCCGGAATTGCCGCGGGCTTTGCCGGCCTGCTATCGCTGTTCAACATCGGCGGCCGGGTGTTCTGGTCCTCACTATCCGACTATATCGGCCGCAAGAACACTTATTACACTTTCTTCCTGCTCGGCATCGCGATGTACGCGCTGGCGCCCTGGGCCGCTCACTCCGGCAACAAGGCGCTGTTCGTGGCTTTCTTCTGCGTTATCCTGTCGATGTATGGCGGCGGCTTCGCTACCGTACCGGCCTATCTCGCCGATATCTTCGGCACGCAGTTCGTGGGCGCCATTCACGGCCGCTTGCTCACCGCGTGGTCGACGGCGGGCATCGTCGGTCCGGTGGTGGTGAACTACATCCGCGAGTTCGAAATCGCCGCGGGCGTGCCGCGCGACCACGTCTATGATGTGACCATGTACGTGCTGGCGGGCATGCTGGTGGTGGGCTTCGTCTGCAACTACCTGGTCAAGCCGCTCGCCGATCACTGGTTCATGAAGCCGGAGGAAGTGGCCGCACTGCAGGCCGCAAGCACCAAGAGCGACGCGGCAATCCAGCACGGATCGTTCGGGATCGGCAAGGGCGGCGTCGACGCCAAGGCGCTCCTGTTTTGGGCCGTCGTCGGCATCCCGCTGGCCTGGGGCGTGTGGAAGACACTGGAAAGCGCGATCAAGATCTTCTAAAGGCCGCGCGGCGCAATAGGAGAGACGGCGCGGCCGCAAGCCGCG
>JBKQRS010000249.1:0-7740 GCA_052143915.1 Bradyrhizobium sp. | reverse complement strand
CGGGCCTTTGCCAGTGAGGGCGTCCATCTGGTTGTAGCCGTCCAGATGGTTCCGGTAAGTCCGGTCGCCGATTTTGACGCCCTTGAGGAGGTCCTCCGTGATGGTGGTATTGCCCGCCGCCGCGAGGAAGGTCGGGAACCAGTCCAGGCCGGAGAAGATGCCGTTCTGCACGGAGTCCGCCGGGATGTGGCCGGGCCAGCGTGCGATACAGGGCACGCGGAAGCCGCCTTCCATGATCGTCCCCTTGGACTGCGCGAACGGCGTCGTTCCGCCATCGGGCCAGGTGAAGAGTTCGGTGCCGTTGTCGGTGGTGAACACGACGATGGTGTTGTCGTCCTCGCCCATGTCCTTGAGCTTCTGCAACACCAACGCGATGTCGTTATCGAGCTGGGCCATGCCGGCTTCCTGTTCCGACCAGCCATTTTCCGCGTTGCGCAGCGCCTGATATTTCGGCGACAGATGCGTCACGATGTGCATGCGCGTCGGATTGAGCCAGACGAAGAACGGCTTGCCATCCTTCTTGGCCTTGTCCATGAAATTGATCGCAAGGTCGCGAATTTCGTCGTCCACCGTTTCCATGCGCTTGGGATAGAGCGGACCGGCATCCTCTATTCTTTGCATGCCGACTTTGCCCCAGCGCGGCATGTCCGTGGGATCATCCTTGTCGGTGGCCCAGCTGTGAACCATGTTGCGCGGGCCGACGACGTTCAACAGGTTCTGCGGATAGTTGGGATGCGCCGGATCTTCCATCGCATCGAGGTGATAGAGATAGCCGAAGAACTCGTCGAAGCCGTGGACGGTCGGCAGGAACTCGTTCTTGTCGCCGAGATGATTCTTGCCGAACTGGCCGGTGGCGTATCCCATCGATTTCAACACCGTCGCGATGGTCACGGCTTCAGCGGGCAGGCCGACGGATGCGCCCGCCTGGCCCACGGTGGTCATGCCCGTGCGGATCGGCAGCTCCCCGGTGATGAAATTCGCGCGGCCTGCCGTGCAACTCGCCTCGGCATAATAGTCCGTGAACAACATGCCTTCCTTGGCGATCTTGTCGAGGTTCGGCGTTCGGCCGGCCATCAGGCCACGGTGATAAGCGCCGATATTCCACATGCCGATGTCGTCGCCCATGATGACAACGATATTTGGTTTTGATTGCTGTGCGACGGCTGGTGTGAACGTGATCGTCACAGCGGTGAAACAGGTAGCCAACAGGCCAAGCCATTTTATTTTCTTCATAGGCGTCCTCCTCTTGGTTTTGTTTGCGCAAGTTAAAATAGCTTCGTGATTTCAATAACGTCGAACAGGCGATGGCATGCTCGACATGCTTATCGAGGTCGCGCTCAGCTAAAGCAGCCAATACCCGACATTGGCTGCTCATTCGCGGAGCAAAGCAAGCGGTGGCTTGATTTGCGTCAATTTGCAGAAAATGAGCGGTTGTTTCAGATCCTGCGGCTCATCATGACTCGCTGTGGCATGACTGAATGCTCAATATTGCTCACTCTGCCAAACTTCTCGAAGCAAGCTTCCTCTCGATCGATCGCTGTGAGGCTCGGTCATGGCGTGGGACGTCTTGATGCGGCGGGGCTGAATTCAGCGATCATCGCTCATCGCGGTGCGGAATCACCGACGCCCGTAACCAGGAGTGTGTTCACGCGCGCGGTCAGTCATGACTTATGCGTCGTCAACGGAACCCATCGATTGATCGCCATGCCTGGCGCTGACCCGACGCCTCACAAAAAAACCGCCCCGCGCGGGGGAGCGCGGAGCGGTCAGATAGAAGGGTCGTCTAAGCTGGGGACTGCCGACCCCTCGACATCAACCTTATTGAGCCTGGGGTTTCCGGCTGCGAGCGTAGGCGCTGCGCACCTTTGCACGCTGGTCCTCGGCAAACTTTGCGCCATCGTTCGACGGCTGGGGGGGATCCAATCGGAGCAAGCCGGCCGGAATGCCCTGAGCAAAAGCGGGCGCCACGGGTGTGGCCGACATCAATGCGATGAGGGCCACCAAGCCAAAAAACAGGCTCGGAACACGGAAGTCGTTGATTCGGGAGGTCTGGAGGAATTTCAGCATGATGATCTCTCTCTCGGTTGACGCGCCGCTCTAGGTTCAGGCAAACGGACTACCATAGTACCATATCCGCACAATCAAGGTGACTGGTCAGCTTGGATAACGAAGGTGCTATTCCCAATTCCTGTTGCAGCGCACGTGATCGAATATGACCGGTCAGCTTATATTGTCAACCGGGATTAAGATCACGTTTACTTCAACAGCACTTTGAAGCAGGTGTTGAAAAAATCATCGATCGGGCTGCGATCCCGGGTGATCTTGAGCCTTACCGTGGCTCCCTCCCAGGCGTTCACCACGAAGCGCGCCAACTGCCCCGGATCATGACGCGGATCGATCTCGCCTGCCGCCTGGGCCTCGCGCAGAAGCGACTCCACGGCTTCGCACCAGGTCTCGAACATCGATCGGAGTTCTTCCCGCATCCGCGGATATTCCTGGGCCATTTCGGTGGCGAAAAGCCCCAGCATGCAGCCGCGCTCGAAGCCGTTTTGTTCGAGCCTTCCGGCCAAAAAAACGAAATGATTTCTCAGCCGCTGCAGCGGAGCGACGCCCTCTTCGGACAGCAGATCCGCTCGGGCGCCATCGAGGTAGCGCCGCAAGGAGTCGATCGCCAGATCTTCCTTGTTCTCGAAGTGATTGAAAAACGAACCTTTGGGAACCCCGGCAGCTTCGGTGATGTCCTGGATCGAACACCCTCTGAAGCCGAAGGTATGCAGGGTATCCACCGCACTGCTCGCCAGTTTTTCGCGCAAGCTCGGTCTAGCCATAAGCGCCTCCCGAGGAGAATCTCTCTATGAAATATAACAAATACGTGACCGGTTGACTTTATTCAACCCCAATCGCTCTAAATCTGACCAGTCAGATTGTTTTTAAGGCATTTTGGGCCTCTCCAGCGGCTGATTATCCGCATGGGCCACCATGGCGCAGCCTTCCTTGGCGCGTCGCCGACTGGGGCGGACCTCGTGCCGTTCGGGTTCCCTGTCGGGCTCGCCTCGGGCGACCGGACGACCATCTCCCCCAGAGAGTCGTTCCTCTTGTCTGGGCGCGCCTGGCGCCGGCGTCACGATGAGACTGCGGCGATCGTGACCCACCATCACGTCGAGTTGTTCGCCTGCGCTAACCGGAATCGGCTGCGGAAAGGTGTGCAGCACCTGCGGCCACCCGCCATCGGACTGGGCATCCGGGTGATTGGAAAACGCGACACGGTCCGCAAGGTCGACGCTCATCCACTGGACGATGCCGACTGCGCCCCGGTTCTTGGCCACCTTGATCGGCATTTCGTCGAGATGGCCGATCGCCATTTCCAGGTTGCCCATTTTTGCGACGACCCTCGCCAGCAGCAGAAGAATGTCGGCCTTGCGATGGCCATGGTCCAGCAGTCGCAAATAGCCCTCTTCGGCTTTTTCGAGATCTCCGCTGGAATGAAAAGCTGCCGCGCTCTTCAGGAGCTGGAGGAGGACGTCAGGAGCGTCGCCATGGCTTTGATCGGCCGCCGTGTTCCTTCCTTCGCACGAGTGCCGCCGATTTGAAGTGTCAGGTGGCCTCGCACTGGATCACGAACTTCGGAGACGGGGCGCGAGACGGGAGCGGAGAGAAGCAACTCCTGGTAAGGGCTTATCTCAAATCCGGATACACATCGCAGCGTCAAAAACAGCGCCGCAGTCTTTAAAAAGTTGAAGCCACAACAATAATGCCGCCGATCGTATCGACCGCCGAATTCCGGGCGGCGTCGGTCAGAATCAACGCAAATCAAACGATAGCCCGGCCGCAACCGATAATCATGCCAAAACAGCCAACCGGTCCACGGCTTTCGCCCGTCATTATCGGGGCGGACGGCTGATACCCGCCGCTTTCCACAGCATGGCACTGGCCAACGATGCGTTGCCACGCAGAGCCTTTGCGCCTAAAAAGCCGCTCTTCAACGGGAGTACCGGCGATGGCCCACAATTTTGCGATCAACGACGACGTCCATCACCAGCTTCAGGGGCCGCAGGGCCGCGCCGACGTCAAAGAGCGCAGCATCTATACCATCGTCTCCTGTCTGCCGATCGAGGCGGATGGACGTCCGCGCTACCGCATCAGGAGCAAAGCCGAAAATTTCGAGCGCGTGGTGACCGAGGAGCAGATCAGCCGGCTGGGTTGATCTGCAGCCCTCCGCTTTATTAGCGTTTGGTCATGTTGTGCGGATCAGCTTGCTATTCGCGGCGTAACAGCGTACAAGCCGCGCATTCGAACAATCGTTTGCCTTGTTGATCGCGCCGAACCGGCTCCCCTCCCCAAGACATCGCTGAAATCGGATTAGCCTGCGCGAAGGTCGCGTGGGCATGGCGCGCTTCTGCGCATCTTGGAGACGTAAAATGGCTACCGGAACAGTTAAGTGGTTCAACGCGACAAAGGGCTTTGGCTTCATTCAGCCGGATGACGGCGGCAACGATGTGTTCGTGCATATCAGCGCCGTCGAGCGTGCCGGCATGGGCTCGCTCAATGAAGGCCAGAAGCTTTCATTCGAATCGAAGCTGGACAGCCAGCGTGGCAAGACCAGCGCGGAAAATCTTCGCGCCATGTAACGCCCGTCGATCAAGAGATTACCGCGGATGTACCGGAATCTCTGATCGATCGCCCTGCTGGCGAGATCAGATAGACGCCCGCCGGCGTGAGCCGGCGGGCTTTTTTGCGTGAACAGGGCTTTGCCGGGCCGGCCAAGGCGTGCGGCCTATTTGGTTTGCGCCTTCTCATGCGAGGCCAGGCCGGTGGGCTTGTAGTCGTAGGTCGGATAGAATTCCGTGTGATAGCTGCCCCAGGCGGTGTTCTCCAGGATACGATTGACCTCGCGGAGCCGGGACGCCGGAAGCCGCAGCGTGACGACCTGTCCTATACCCATCATCACATACCAGCTGACGACTTCGATGCCCGCCGGGGGAAAGGCTTTGTAGAAGCCTTGCCTTTCGAGCTGCGCGTTGAGTTCGCTCAGGGGACGCGACTGATCGTGCTTGAAAAATATCGTGAGCATCACGGCGTTGTCGGCGGTCGGCGCCGCGTTCTCAGCCGGCGCCGGGGCCGTCTGCGCTCCAGCGCCCGCGCTGTAACTCAAAACGGCAGCCATCGCCGCCATTGCTATCAGTGACCTGGCTAACAGTGACCTGGCTATCCGTGATCTGGCCGTCAGTGACCTGGCTGTCCGTAAATCAGCCGTCGCCGACCGGGTCGCTCGCCCCATCGCTATCTCCTTTTTCTGAACGCGTGACTAACGTTTTCAGGCGTGGTTGAGATGGCGAGCATCGCAGACCGGCGGCGGGTTTAAACCTGATATCATCGTGATTGATATTCCCCGGAGATGTCCTTGCCCGTGTAGTCGGACACCAGGGCGGTTGCGATCAGGCTGATCACCGCACAGATCGCGATATAGACCGCAATCGCGAAAGCCGAGCGATAGGTGCCGAACAACCATGTCGCGATCAGCGGCGCCGGGCCTCCGGCGATGATGGCGAGCTGATAGCCGAGCGACGCGCCGCTGTAGCGCAGGCGTCCGGTAAAGCTTTCCGCGATCAGGGCGGCTTGCGGGCCGTACAGCATGTCATGCGGGATCAGCGAAAGGATGATCGCTAAGAAGATAATCGGTTCGGAGAAGGTGTTCAGCATGGCGAAGTAGATGAAGCCGAACACACCGGCCACCGTCGCGCCGATCATGTACATATTCTTGCGGCCGATATGGTCGGACAGATGACCGAACAGCGGAGACAAACGACAGCACGGAAGCCGACAGCACCGCGGCAAGCAGAAAATTGCGCGAGACGTGCAACGTGCCGATGCCGTAGGAGAAGATAAAGGCGGTGAAGATGTAGAACGGTGCCTGTTCGGCCATGCGTGCCAGCGCGGAGAGCAGGATCTGCTTCGGATGGTGCTTGATGACGGCCCGCATCGGCGTGCGCTCGACCTTGCGTTCGGCGAGCAGCCTGGCGAAGACGGGCGTCTCCAGAATTCCAAGCCGGATGTAGAGCCCGACGCCGACCAGCACGAGGCTTAAGGCGAACGGGACGCGCCAGCCCCAGGTCAGCCGGCACCTTGACCGTTCCGGTCAAGGTGGGGAACTGCGGCTAGACTTTCGATCGATGGCCGGAGATCAGCCGGATCCCCGCTACCCCGCCCAGCTCGGCAAGGCCGCATTTGTCTTGCCGGATGTGAAGCATGTCACATCCCTGCGCCGGCTTTGGCGCTATCCCAGGATGCGGTTGGGCCACGCCAGCCTGAGGACGGGTCGATGAAAACACAGCGGATGGCATATTGGTGGTTCAGGTTCGTCGTCTCGGGGCGATTTCTCGAGAAGTTTTTCAACTTGCGGCGCGCCAGGCGTTCATGACGCCGTTGCCGCCAGAGCCCCCGACGATGAAATGATCGCGCCCTTTGCCGGATGACGATCGCCGGCCGCCTCGTCAGGCGCGAGATTTCTCCGGCCCGCCGACTATCTTCTTGCAAAAGGCCATTCCGTCGTTCACTGCGTCGCGCCCCTTCCAGGCCCAAAAGGTCATGCGTCCGGCAAGGGATTGATGGCTGCGCAGGCTGCGCGATCCAAGAACATGGCCGACATTTTCGGGAAATCGGCTGACCTCGGCCTCCACCAGAGCTGCGATCGCAGCCATCAGCAGGTCGAGCCTTTGGCCCCAGTCGGATTGCTCGAGCAGGTCGATGCGGACCCGCAGTGCGTATTCGGTGTCGTAGACGTCGGCCAGAATTTCCTTGGCGACCAGAATTCGTTCATTCTTGAGGGCGAAGCGCAACGTCAGGCGCTTGTCCTCCAACCGGTCCAGCACCATCGAGACGGCGATAGCATAGCGCGTGGCGGCGATGTCGGCGGCATTCTTGCTCGGTGCAGCCTTGGTGGCGAGGCGGATCAACTGCCAGGCGGTCTTCATCCGTCCCACCACCAGTGTCAGCGCGAAGGGAACTTGTTCGGCGTGACCCTTTGCGAACCCATCCAGCAACTGCATTACCTTGGCGACCCGGGCGTCGTCGAAGCGATCGATCTTGGCCGGCAGTGCGTCGTTGAACTTGGCGAGCGCCTCACGTGCGCGCAGCACGCTGAGCATTTTGGTCAGGTCGTCATAGGCCGTTTGGGAGGCTGTGTAGGTTGCCAGCCTGTTGCGGATCTGAGCGACGTTATCCGGCGAGCCGATGGTGTTTTCGAGACTCTTGACGACCTTGGTCTGAAACGTCGAAGTGGCCTGCCGGGCTTCCCGCTGTTTGTCGGCCGCGATCAGCTCGGTCATCTGGGTGGTATAATCCCGCGCCATCGTCGGCAGCAAATCCCGGCTGATCCATTCCCAGATTGCAGCCAGCGAACCGCGCTGGATCCTGCCCGAATTGGCATGCTCGGGCGCGCCATCAACGAGCATCGGTTCCAGGGGGTGAAAGAAATAGCGCGCCGGACTGCTCGTGCGCTTCTGGGTCTGTCCGTTGGTGCGGAATTCCGCGCGCAGGTTTTCCATGATGGCCACGGAGCCCGGGATTTCGACACCGCAGTGTTCCAGCCGCTCAAGCTCGGTCAACAGATTGTTGCGCGCCAGCGGCGACAATCGCTGCAGATACTCCTGGAGTCGGTCGGGCTGTATCATTGCAACACGAGTTTGCGACTAACGAAAAACTAATGATACGCCCGTCGCCGGAACGCATCTTTGCGCGCGT
>JBKQRS010000248.1:0-6395 GCA_052143915.1 Bradyrhizobium sp. | reverse complement strand
CCCGACCGAGCGCGCGGCATCGACGCCGGCGCGCTTCAAATGCGGCGACAGGGTCCGCGCCCGGACCGGCTCCACGCCCGCGCACACCCGCCTGCCGCACTACGTGCGCGGCCATGTCGGCGTGATCGACCGCATCCATGGCTGCCACGTCTTCGCCGACACGAGCGCCGCCGGCGCCGGCGAAGCACCGCAGTGGCTGTACACGGTGCGCTTCGACGGCCGCGAATTATGGGGCGAGGACACCAGCGCCGGCGCGGTGTCGGTGGACGCGTGGGAATCCTACCTCGCGCCGTTCGATGCCGGAGCGCGCGCGTGACCATCGCGCCCGAGGTGGCCGCCCGCGCGGTGGAAACCCGTGCCGGCATTCCGCGCGACAGCGAAGGGCCGGTGTTTCGCGAACCCTGGGAGGCGCGGGCGTTCGCGCTCGCCGTTGCGCTCAGTCAGCAGGGCGTCTTCAGCTGGAGCGAATGGGCCACCGCGCTCGCCGCCGAGATCGCGCAGGCGCAACGGCGCGGCGCTCCCGACACCGGCGAGACCTATTACCTGCACTGGCTCGCCGCGCTGGAGCGGCTCGTGACCGACAAGCAGGTGACCACCGCGGCCACGCTGGAGCGCACCCGCGCGGCGTGGGACCATGCCGCCGATCGCACGCCCCACAGCAGGCCGATCGAACTGCGGCATGAGGATTTTGGTTAGTCCCGCAGCGGCATGGTCAGGCCGTTCTTGAAGAACTCGTCATGCCCGCGCTTGTCGCGGGCATCCACGACTTTACGACCTGTCCGCAAGCAAGACGTGGATGGCATAGCAACGCGGCTTTGGCCGCGTTGCGTTCTTCTTAAGTGCCGCAAGCCGGGTGGACCCGGCTTGCGGTGACAAGCCCGGCCATGACGACAAAGAGGACCATTCGAGCGCTGTTGCAACAGCTTGAGCAACTCACCGCACCAGCAGCGTCACCGCGATCGGCACCAGCAGCGACGTCACCAGCGCGTTCAGGCTCATGGCGATGCCGGCGAATGTCCCCGCCACCTCGTCGACCTGGAACGCCCGCGCCGTGCCGATGCCGTGCGAGGCGAGGCCGGCGGCGAAGCCGCGGGCGCGATAGTCGGTGATGCCGAGCCGGTTCATCAGCGGCGTCACCACGATCGCGCCCATGATCCCGGTCAGGACCACCGCCACCGCGGTCAGCGCCGGGTCGGCGCCCAGCGTCTCGCTGATTCCCATGGCGACGCCGGCGGTGACGGACTTGGGCGCCAGCGACAGCACGATCTCGCGCGGCAGCCCGAACGCCTCCGCCAGCGCCACCACCGAGACGATGGCGGTGATCGAACCCGCGAGCAGCGCCACCAGCATCGGCAGCAGCGCGCGCCGCACCACCTTGCGGTTCTCGTACAGCGGCACGGCCAGCGCCACCGTGGCCGGGCCGAGCAGGAAATGCACGAACTGCGCGCCGCCGAAATAGGTTGTGTAGGACGTGCCCGTGATCAGCAGAAAGGCCCCGATGATCCACATCGAATGCAGCACGGGATTGGCAAGGGGATGCCGATGGGTTCTGAGCGACGCCGCGTCGGTGATCGCGTAGACCAGCAAGGTCACCGACAGCCAGAGCAGCGGTGACTGTGAAAGATAGACCTACAGCGAGAACGGCTTGTCATTCATGGCCGCTCCGTCCGCGCGCCATCAGGCGGCTGGCGAGGAGAAACGTCGCCACAGTCACCAACAAGGTCACCATCACCGAGATCGCGAGCACGCCCAGGAAGGCGATACCATGCTCGGCGACGAGGTCGAGCTTCTGCACGACGCCGACACCGGCCGGAACAAACAGCAACGACAGGTTGGCCAGCAGGCCCCGGCTGGCATTTTCCACGCCATCGCCCTGCAGAGGCCCGCGCGCGAGCGCGGCGAAGCGATCCCGCGCCAGGAGCAGCACCAGCAGAAGCATCAGGCCGATCACCGGACCCGGCATCGGCAGGCCCAGGCCGCGCACGAACACCTCGCCGGCAAGTTGGCACAGCAAGATCAGGCTGAGGCTCGCTATCATGCGATGGTCCACGGGCGGCAAATCTGCCGCATCAAGTGGTCCCGGCGAGCGCTTGTCAATGTCCCGTCGATCAGTTGGCGACGTGAATCCCGGTCTGCAATCCTGCCGGCTCGCGCCGCGGGAGCGCCATCAGCGTAGCGGTCATGGTCGCGATCAGGGTTTCAACATGGTCTTGCGTCGCGAAGGCCCGGGCCTCGCACACCGTCAACGTGCGGCCCGGCTTGATGACGCTGGCACGGAAGGAAAATCGCTCGCCCTTCGCTGGCGCCAGCAAGTTCGTCTTGAATTCCACCGTCAGGATGTCGGATCCCGCCGGCATCAGCGTGAAAGCGCCTATGCCACAGGCATTGTCGAGCCCCGCGGTGATGATCCCGGCGTGCACGAAGCCGTTCTGCTGGGTCCAGTCGGAAGAATAGGGCATCGACAGTTCAACCTCGCCGGCCTCAAGCCGCGCGATCGAAATGCCGAGTGTCCGCATCGCCCGCTGCCGGTCGAAGATTGCAGTGGCGACCACGTGAAAGTCGGGATTCTTCGGCTCGAAGCGAGGCATGGCTGGCGTCATACTAGACCGTGCCGCGATAGGTCGCGTCGGATTCCATCGATCGCTCCTGCTTTCGACCCTTGATACGGTAGCGTATCAGGAGCGACGCGGGTTAGCAATACGGTACCGTATCAGAATAGGCCAACCACCATGACCGACAGCAGAGGCGACGCCTGGATCGAGGCCGGGATCAGGGAGATCGCGAGATCGGGGGTCGAGGGTGTTCGGGTCGAGGTTCTGGCCAAAGACCTCGGCGTCACCAAGGGTGGCTTCTACCGGCGCTTCAGGGACCGCGCGGCGCTGCTTGACGGCATCCTGCAAAATTGGAGCGCAGGCCGAATTGCAGCGATCGAGCAACAGACCAGCCTCGATGGCACAACTGCGCGCGACCGGCTGCGGACGCTGATCCGGCTCTATTCGGAGCGCATGAATGCCGAGGGCATCGCGGTCGAACTGGCAATCCGGCAATGGGCTCGATCGGACGAGGCGGCGGCCAACGCCGTCGCCGGTGTCGATGCGGCGCGACTGAAGAATGTCGGGCTGCTCTATCGTGCGACGGGTCTTTCGGCCGAAGAGGCCGACGCGCAGGCGTTCCTGTTTTACTGCTTTGTGTTCGGCCAGAGTCTGCTGTTCCTCGAGCGCGGGCCCCGCAAGCGCGCCCGGCTGATCGCAAGGTCGGCCAAAAAACTGCTCGACGATGCACCCTGAGCACCCGCCGGAACAAACAGCGGCGACAGTTTGGCAGGCACACCCGACTACATTCGCCACGCCGCCGCGCTGCAGAGGCGTCGCATCGAAATGAGCTCAGCCCTTCAAGCGGGCGACGCATTCGCTATAGTAGCCGCCACCCTTGTCGATCCATTTCAGGCCATCGTTTGCATGGGTGGCCTTGTTTGCGCTGAATTGATCAGCACACGTCAGAGTTCGCGCCTTGTCCGGGCTCTCTCGAGAGTATTTCGGCGCAATCGCCGACGGGAACACTGCCTGCGTCGTGGTTGCTCCGCATTCCTCCTCGCGAAACTGCTTCCATTTGCGGCCCTTCAGCTTGCCAGCAAGCTCGGCGGTCAGATACCTCAGGCCGCACCCCACAACCGTTGGCCCAGCTCTTACGACAGGCGCCGTGGATGTAGGGTTCGCCGGCGAAGGGACGGCTGGCAGCGATTGCTCATGCGGCCCGTTCGAATCCGGAGCCGGGGTCGCTGCGGAGGCTGCGGGCTCGCCGGCTTGGGCGAGCAGCCCGATACCTGACTTGTCGAAATCTAACGTGTCCGAAACGAACCAGGCGCCGTTATTGTCTGGGCGAGAACCGAAATCCCGCGCGACAGCCGCGATCAATCTCGCGTCGTTTTTCGGATCATCGGATTGCGATACATTTCGATCAGCCGGATGGCTGGCGACCATCGCCGCACGACCATCCAGCGCCGCCAGGGCTGTTTGCGAAAATACGATCAGGCCGATCGAGGCCGTTATTTTCCAGCCGATTCTTCCCATACCCCTGCTCGTGGAATCGAATACTCGCACCGGCAACCAGCCTTCCCTTCGTCCAGCGGGCTCTCACCGGCTAACCAGACCCGGGCAACTTGCCCGGGCCTGCCACGGAATCGAAGGACGCTTAGCCCTTCAGTTTCTTGTTGCATTCGCTGTAGTAGCCACCGCCCTTCTGGATCCACTTCAGGCCGCCATTGCCATTCGTTGCCTTATTGGCGTTGTACTGATCGAGGCAGGTGTGCATCCGGGACTTGCCGGCGGTTTCCTTGGAATATTTCGGGTCCACCGCGATCGGGAACATCGCGGGACCGCTTGGCATCGGCGCGGCGGCCGGCGCTGCTTCCGGCTTTTTCGCCGCTTCCTTGGGCGCCGGAGCGGGGGCAGCAGCAGGTGCGGCGGCGGCGTCGGCTCCGCATTGGGCCTTGCGGAAATCATTCCACTTCTGGCCGTTAAGCGTCCCGGCGGTCTTCGCGGCCTGATATTTCGCGCTGCATTCCTGCGTAGTCAGGGCCTGTGCCGGCGCTGTGGCCGCGAATGCGGCAAAACCCGACAACGCAACGGCGCACAATAATTTGGCTTTAATGGTCATCCTTGGTCTCCTTGGGGCATGGCTGATCTGAAGTTCCCCATCCTAACGTAGCGAAGGCGTCTGACAACGGCCATCCGCCGTCGCACAAAAATATCGCGCCGCGAAACATCGGGGGACTGGCTTCATTCATCGGCGGTTCAGCATCGCGGCGCGACCGTGCGCCCCTTTCCAACCCTGAGGTGTTCCCATGATGACGATATCTTCCCGCGCGGCCGCGACCGCGTTTGCGTCCCTCCTGCTGATGGGCTCAGCGTTTGCGCAAACCGCCGCACCGGCCGCGAAAACAGACACGAAGGCACCCGTGGTTCACAGCGCGGCCTCGCTGGAATGTTCCAAGGAGGCGGATGCCAAGGGGCTTCACGGCAAGGAGCGCAAGAAATTCCGTTCCGAATGCAAGAAGGCCGCCGCGGAAAAGAAGTGATCTAGCTTTGTCGATCGGTGCCCCTCCTCCTATTCGAGGAGGAGGGTGGGCCGTTACCCCCAAGTTGATACCTGCCCGGTCTGTGCCTTTGTGTAGGAAAGGGCGGCAAATCGGTTTCGCCTTTTCAAGGCGCATTGCTGCACCGCGTTGGCGCAATTGTCCCCTGCTTGCGGATTTGCCATAAGGCAGCGTGAGCCAGATTCGCGCATCGCTGGCCGATGCCATCCCCAGCCGCACCAAGACCCTCAAGGTGCTTGAGACGTTCGCCATCGGCGCTGCTGGCGGCACGCTGTTCCTGTGGGCACATCTTCCGGGAGGATTGATTTCCGGCTCGATGATCGTGGTCGGCGCCGCCGCCCTGGCCGGTCGGTCGCTCAGCGTCCCGCCACACGTCACGCAGGCATTGCTGGTCTTGCTCGGGATTTCGCTGGGCTCGGTGGTATCCCGGCAATTGATCCAGCACGTCAGCGCCTACCCGCTGACCATCGGCCTGCTGGCGCTGGCGACCTTCTGCTCGACCTTGGGCTCCAGCCTCTATCTGCAACGCGTCCATGGCTGGGATCGCACCTCGGCATTCCTGGCCGGCAGCCCCGGCGCGCTGTCGCAGATCACCATTCTCGCCGTCGAACGCGGCGCGGACCTGCCGGCGATCGCGGTGGTGCAGACCATGCGCGTGATCATCCTCACCGCGGCGCTACCGCTGATTTTGGCCGTGACCGGGGTTGCGTCCGGGTCATCGCCAACGTTTTCGCTTCAATCCGCCGCGCCGCTGGGGCTGCTCGCCTTGGCCGCCGCCTCGCTCGCGGTTTCATTGTTGCTGCGGCTCGTCAAATTTCCGGCGAGCTGGATGTTCGGCGCGATGATCGCCTCCAGCGTGCTGCATGGCGCGGGATGGGTCGAGGGTGGCTTGCCGGCCTGGGTGCGGGGCGTGGCGCTGGTCGGGATCGGCTCGTTGATCGGAAGCCGTTTCACGCGGATGAAGACCAAGATCCTGCTCGGCCATATCCACGCGGCGCTGGGATCTTTCGCTATTGCGATTGCGATTTCCGGAATTTTCGTGGCGGTGATCACGCTGACCACCCAGGTGCGGTTCGCCGACATCATCGTCGCATTCGCGCCGGGGGCGATGGACGCCATGCTGGCATTGGCGCTGACCCTGCATATCGACCCGATTTTCGTCGGCGCCCATCATTTGTCGCGCTTCGTGTTCGTCACGATCGCAACGCCGGGCATCGTCCATCTGTTCGGGCGCCCGCAGGAGGATGTCGACGATTAGAGCATGGCCCGGAGGCCATGCTCACGAAAGTTCAGCTTTGCC
>JBKQRS010000247.1:0-5845 GCA_052143915.1 Bradyrhizobium sp. | reverse complement strand
GACGTAGATCAGGCCCATCTGCACCGCGCCGAGCGGATCCGCCAGCTGGCGTTCCCCGCTGTAGCGTTCGTCGCCCAGCCACGTGCCCTCGGGACCCCAATAGAGCTCTTCAGGCTCCCACACATCGGCCCGGCCGCCACCGAAACCGAACGTCTTGAAGCCCATCGACTCGAGGGCGACGTTGCCCGCGAGAATCATGAGGTCGGCCCAGGAGAGTTTCCGGCCGTATTTCTGCTTGATCGGCCAAAGCAGCCGGCGCGCCTTGTCGAGGTTCGCATTGTCTGGCCAGCTGTTGAGCGGTGCGAAGCGCTGCTGGCCGGCTCCGGCACCACCGCGCCCGTCGCCGATGCGGTACGTGCCTGCGCTGTGCCACGCCATCCGAATGAACAGCCCGCCGTAATGGCCAAAGTCGGCCGGCCACCAATTCTGCGAATCGGTCATCAAGGCACGCAGGTCCTTGATCACGGCGGCGATGTCGAGGCTCTCGAATTCCTTGGCATAGTCGAACGCTTCGCCCATCGGATCGGACAGTGTGGAGTGTTGATGGAGAACCTGGAGGTTCAGTTGGTTCGGCCACCAGTCACGGTTCGTCTGTGCGTGGGTTCCGCCCGTGAACGGGCACTTGCCCGCGCTGTCGTCAGTCTTTGCGTCCATGTGTTTCTCCGATCGTGTTCTCTAGTCTTATTCGAGTTGTTTTGTACGGAACTATTATGACTTCCGGGAACTGCCGCCGACGAGATCCCAGTTGCCTTCGGTGCAGGATTTCAGGACGAAACCGCGCATGTCGCGCTCCGCATCGGCCGTGGTCGTCAATTGGGGACGGTCGACCATGACGGCTACTCCTTCCGGCAGCGGGTGGGCGGGGGCGCATTTGGCCAAAGAGGAATCTGGAGATGCATTATCCGGAACAAGGACGTCAGCCCCGTTCGCAGGTGCCTCTTGTCAAATCCGCTGATGCTGCACTTTGGAAGAAATTTGTTATCAGGTCCAGTCGAATTGTCTTTGGCTTGCGATCAGTTTATCTGATGGCGATGATCACGCTTCGACAGCTTCAGTATCTTTCCGCGCTGGCCAAACACGGCCATTTTGGCCGCGCCGCCGAGGCCTGCGCCGTGACCCAGCCCGCGCTGTCGATGCAGATCCGCGACCTCGAGCGCAAATTGGGGGTCGCCGTGGTCGAGCGGCGGCCGAGCGATGTCACCCTGACCGACGTCGGCCGCGAGATCGCCCGCCGTGCCGAAGACGTGCTCACAGCCTCGCGCGATCTGGTCGATTTCGCCCGCCATCGCAGCGGCGTGCTGACGGGGCGGCTGACGCTGGGGGTGATCCCGTCGCTGGCGCCCTATCTGCTGCCGCGAATACTGCCTGAGCTGCAAACCCGGTTCCCGGAACTGCGCCTGGAGCTGCGCGAAACCCAGACCAGGCAACTTGTCGAGGACATCAAAAGCGGCGCGCTGGACACGGCGATGCTCGCATTGCCGGCGGGCGAGCCCGACATCGATACGATTGAATTGTTCGAGGACCTGTTTCTGCTTGCGGTGCCGTCAAGCGATCCGCGCATGGAAACCAGGCGGGTTGCCGTGGACGATATCGACCAAACCCGGTTGATTCTGCTCGAAGAAGGTCACTGCCTGCGCGATCAGGCGCTGGCGTTTTGCGGCACCGCTGCGCGGAGCCGCAGCAACGGCGCCGCGGGCACGGCGTTCGGCGCCAGCAGTCTCGCGACGGTGATGCAGATGGTCGCCAACGGCTACGGCGTCACGCTGATTCCGCAGATCGCCGCCGATGTCGAGCGGCGTAACGGCAGGGTGAAATTCCTGCGGCTGGAAAACCCGCAGCCCGGCCGCTGCATCGGACTTGTGTTCCGCCGCACCTCGCCACGCAAGGCGGATTTCGCGGCGCTGGGCGAGATGGTGAAGCAGAGCCTTGATACGCCGTCGCTCTAACGAGAAGCGCGCCGATGGCCATGGCAGACCGCCAAACAAAAAGGGCGGCTGAAAAGCCGCCCTTCGTTGTTTTCGATGCTTGCGAGACTTACTCGCCGGCGGCTTCGCGTGCCGGAGCTTCGGTCTTCTGTTTGGCCTCGAGGTCCTCACCGGTTACCTGGTCGACCGCCTTCATCGACAAACGGGTCTTGCCGCGATCGTCGAAGCCGAGCAGCTTGACCTTGACCTTGTCGCCTTCCTTGACGACGTCGGAGGTCTTCTGAACGCGGTTGGCCGCGAGCTGGCTGATATGAACGAGGCCGTCCTTGGCGCCGAAGAAGTTCACGAAAGCGCCGAACTCCATGACCTTGACCACGGTGCCGTCGTAGATCTGGCCGATCTCCGGATCGGAGGCGATCGACTTGATCCACTTGATCGCGGCCTTGATCGATTCGCCGTCGGCGGAAGCGACCTTCACGGTGCCGTCGTCCTCGATATTGACCTTGGCGCCGGTCTTCTCGACGATTTCGCGAATCACCTTGCCGCCGGTGCCGATTACTTCACGGATCTTGTCGGTCGCGATCTTGAAGGTCTCGATGCGCGGCGCGTATTCGCCAAGCTCGGCGCGCGCAGCGGTCAGGGCCTTCGACATTTCGCCGAGAATGTGGATGCGCCCTTCCTTGGCCTGGCCGAGCGCGACCTTCATGATCTCCTCGGTGATGCCGGCGATCTTGATGTCCATCTGCAGCGAGGTGATGCCGTGATCGGTGCCCGCCACCTTGAAGTCCATGTCGCCGAGGTGATCCTCGTCACCGAGAATGTCCGACAGCACGGCAAAGCGCGAGCCCTCGAGAATGAGGCCCATGGCGATGCCTGCGGTCGGCCGCTTCAAGGGAACGCCCGCGTCCATCAGCGCCAGCGAGGCGCCGCAGACCGAGGCCATCGAAGATGATCCGTTCGACTCGGTGATCTCGGAAACCACGCGCACGGTGTATGGGAATTCGTGGTGCGGCGGCAGCACCGGATGGATCGCCCGCCAGGCCAGTTTGCCGTGGCCGATTTCACGCCGCTTGGTGCCGCCGAGGCGTCCGGTTTCGCCGACCGAATAGGGAGGGAAGTTGTAGTGCAGCAGGAACTGCTCCTTGTAGGTACCTGACAGCGAGTCGATGTACTGCTCGTCCTCACCGGTACCGAGCGTGGTCACCACCATCGCTTGCGTCTCGCCGCGGGTGAACAGCGCCGAGCCATGGGCGCGGGGCAATACGCCGACTTCGGCGATGATCTGGCGCACGGTCTTCGAATCGCGGCCGTCGATGCGCTTGCCGGTATCGAGAATGTTCCAGCGAACGATCTTGGCTTCGAGCTCCTTGAATACCGCGGCGATGCGCAGCTTGTCGTATTTCGGCTCCTGGCCTTCGGGGAAGTAGTGCGCCATCACCTTTTCCTTGGCCTTGCCGACCGCGGCGTAGCGGTCCTGCTTGACCGGGATGGCGTAGGCTGCGCGCAGATCGGTCTCGATCAGCGCCAGAATTTCCTTTTCAAGCACGCTCTCGTCGACGATCTTGACCTCGCGCGGCTCTTTCGCGGCCTTCTCGGCCAGTTCGATAATCGCGTTGACCACGGGCTGGAAGTGCCGGTGTCCGAACATCACGGCGCCGAGCATGATGTCTTCGTTGAGTTCCTTGGCTTCCGATTCCACCATCAGCACGGCGTCGGCGGTCCCGGCGACGACCAGGTCGAGCTGGGTTTCAACCATTTCATCGAGCGTCGGGTTGAGCACGTATTCGTCGTTGACGAAGCCGACGCGGGCGGCGCCGATCGGACCCTTGAAGGGGGCACCCGACAGCGTCAGCGCGGCGGACGCCGCCACCAGCGCCACGATGTCGGGATCGTTTTCCATGTCATGCGACAGCACGGTTACGATCACCTGGGTCTCGTTGCGCCAGCCGTCGACGAACAAGGGACGGATCGGGCGGTCGATCAGGCGGGAGACCAGCGTCTCCTTTTCAGTGGGACGGCCCTCGCGCTTGAAATAGCCGCCGGGGATGCGGCCCGCGGCGTAGGTCTTTTCCTGATAGTCGACGGTCAAGGGGAGGAAATCGACGCCTTCGCGGGGCGTCTTGGCGGCGACGACGGTGGCGAGCACGACGGTCTCGCCATAGGTTGCCATAACGGCGCCGTCGGCCTGACGGGCGATTTTTCCGGTTTCAAGCCTGAGGGGACGTCCACCCCAGTCGATCTCGACTGAATGTATTTTGAACATTGCGGTTTTCTTTCATGGGTTCACGTAAGGCATGAAAGTCCGGCACACAAAAACCATGCGCAAGATTGCGGGACGCTGATCGCGATTGGTGATCAGCGTCCGGCGATCCTGCCATGGTCTCGATGTGCGGGATGGCATTCATCCTTCCGATTTGGTACCGGGCAAAGGCATCTCTCCTTCGACCCGCGCGACGGGCACCTTGCCCGTCATCGTCCAGTCGCCGGAGTGCTGCTGGACGAACTTCTGTCTGGGCACGATTTTTTTTCGAAAACGCTTCGAAGATCGTGCCCTGATGCGAGCCATCGATGGCTCGCTCACGATATGCGCATGGCCTGGGCCGAAAAGTCGAAAGCCGCTTTCCGAAAGCTACGCGCAAGAACGCGCGCAACATGCGCGCGTGAAGCTTGAGAACTCAACGCCGAATATTATGCTTTTCGAGCAGCGCCTGGTAACGCGCCTCGTCCTTCCGCTTGATGTAGTCGAGAAGCGAGCGGCGCGTCGCGACCATTTTCAATAGCCCGCGACGTGAATGGTTGTCCTTCACGTGGGATTTGAAATGCCCGGTGAGATTGTTGATGCGTTCCGACAGGATCGCGACCTGAACCTCGGGCGAGCCGGTGTCGCCGGCCTTGTTGGCATTCGTCTTGATGACTTCCGCTTTGCGTTCGGCGGTAATCGACATCGTCAAACACTTTCATTGTTGCGAGCCGGACTGGCAGTCAGCCCGGTCAGGTTGAACACGCGCTTGGGGATGAGTTCGCCATTGCCAATTTCGGCGAGGGCCAGAAGCCGGCCTGCCACCGTGACATAGACTGTGCCGCTACAATTGGGCGCATCCCGTCCGCGCAACAAAACGGCCTGGCCCCTATGGAGCCTTGCCGCATCCGCCCGTGTGACGGCCAGTGCCGGGATGTCGTCCAGCTCGGTCTCAACGGGCAAAAGCGCGTCGGCGAGGCTTGCCTCGCCGGACGCGGCTCTATCGCATAAAGCCTCCAGATGTGCCAGCGGAATCATGTCGTTCTCGCCGAACGGCCCGACCAGGGTCCGGCGCAGCGCGCTGATATGGCCATAACAGCCGAGCAGCCGGCCGAGATCGCGGGCCAGCGCCCGCACATAGGTTCCCTTGCCGCATTCGGCCTCGAACACGAAATGTTCGCTATCCTGCTGTTCTGCCAGCGATAATTCGTGAATTTCGACGGCGCGCGGCTTCAGGTCGACGATCTCGCCGTCGCGGGCGAGGTCGTAGGCGCGCTCGCCCTGGATCTTGATCGCGGAATACTGCGGCGGCACCTGGTCGATGACCCCGAGAAAGCGGGGCAACAGCGCCGTCACCGCCTCGGCGCTGGGCCGCAGCGCCGAGCTGGCGATGACCCGGCCCTCAACGTCGTCGGTGTCGCGCTCCTCGCCCCAGCACACCGTGAAGCGGTAGCGCTTGCGGCCGTCCATCACGAACGGCACGGTCTTGGTGGCCTCGCCGAGCGCGATCGGCAACCCGCCCGAGGCCAGCGGATCCAGCGTGCCGGCGTGGCCGGCGCGCTTGGCCTGGAACAACCGCTTCACCACCGCGACCGCCTGGGTCGAGGTCATGCCGATCGGCTTGTCGAGCACCACCCAGCCATGGACGTCGCGCCTGTCGCGCTTCGGCCGCCGGCCGCGA
>JBKQRS010000246.1:0-5337 GCA_052143915.1 Bradyrhizobium sp. | reverse complement strand
CTCGATCCCGACTACCTGTTCGATCGCGAGACGACGCTGGCGATCCTGGCGGGCTTCGCCTTCAATCGCCGCGTCCTGATCACCGGCTATCATGGAACCGGCAAGTCGACCCACATCGAGCAGGTCGCTGCCCGGCTCAACTGGCCATGCGTGCGCGTCAATCTCGACAGCCATATCAGTCGTATCGATCTGGTGGGCAAGGATTCCATCGTCATCAGGGACGGCAAGCAGGTCACCGAATTTCGCGACGGCATCCTGCCGTGGGCCCTGCAGCACAATATCGCGCTGGTGTTCGACGAATACGACGCCGGCCGTCCGGATGTGATGTTCGTGATCCAGCGCGTGCTGGAAGTCTCCGGCCGCCTGACGCTGCTCGACCAGAACAAAGTGATCAAGCCGCATCCGGCATTCCGGCTGTTTTCGACGGCCAACACGGTTGGGCTGGGCGATACTTCCGGCCTCTATCACGGTACCCAGCAGATCAACCAGGGCCAGATGGACCGCTGGTCGATCGTCACCACGCTGAATTATCTGGCGCATGACGAGGAAGTCGAGATCGTGCTGGCGAAAGCCCATCACTACCGCAACCAGGAAGGCCGCGACATCGTCAACAAGATGGTGCGGCTTGCGGACCTCACCCGCAACGCCTTCGCCAACGGCGATTTGTCGACGGTGATGAGCCCGCGCACCGTGATCACCTGGGCGGAGAATGCCGAGATTTTCGGCGACATCGGCTTTGCGTTCCGCGTCACCTTCCTCAACAAGTGCGACGAACTGGAGCGGCCGCTGGTGGCTGAATTCTATCAGCGCTGCTTCAACGCGGAACTCGCGGAGTCGGCGGTGAACGTGGCGCTGAGCTGATGCCATGGCGGCGATTTCCGTCGAGCGCACGATTGGGGAGACCAAGCGCGCGGTCCTTGGCGGGCTCATTCGCTATAACGACGAAAAGATGGGGAAGCAGAAATATCGCCGCTTCGCCATCTCGCTGCGTGACAAGGGAACGATAGTCGGCGGAATTGTCGGGGAGGTCTGGATGACCGTGCTGTTCATCCAGTTCTTCTGGATCGAACAACGGTTTCGCGGCAAAGGGCACGGGACGTCATTGATCAAGAAGATCGAGGAAGAGGCCCGACGGTTTGGCGCGGTGCGATCCTATCTCGACACCATGAGCGTCCAGGCGCCGGGTTTCTATCGCGCCTGCGGCTATGAGGCATTCGGTGCAATCGACGGCTATCCCGGCGGTGTGACGCGTCACTGGTTTACCAAGGCGCTGTAAGGACTTGCGATGACGACGTCGAACCAGAAGTTCCGTACCGGATCGAAGGAAGCGCCAACCGAGCCGTTCAAGCGCGCGGTGACGGGCTGCCTGCGCGCGATAGCGAAAAAGCCGGAACTTGAGGTGACGTTTGCCGCCGAGCGGCCGGGCCTTGCGCCGGGCAAGGCGCGGCTGCCGGAGCCTGCGCGCAAGATGACCCGGCGCGATGCCGCGATCGTGCGCGGCCACGCCGATTCGATCGCGTTGAAGCTCGCCTGCCACGATCCGAAAGTTCACCGCAAGCTGATGCCGGGAAATCCGCAGGCGCGCGGCGTATTCGAAGCCGTCGAACAGGCCCGCGTCGAGGCGCTCGGGTCGCGGCGGATGGCGGGCGTTGCCAAGAATCTCACCGCGATGCTCGACGATCATTTCCACCGCGGCAAGTTCGACGAGATTACCGACCGCGCCGATGCGCCGTTGTCCGATGCCCTGGCGATGCTGGTGCGCGAGCGGCTGACCGGCCTCGCGCCGCCCGTGGCGGCCCGCAAGATGGTCGACCTCTGGCGGCCGGTGCTGGAAGACAAGATCGGCGCACGGCTCGACCGGCTCGATCGCCTGGCCGAGGATCAGGCGAAATTCGGCGACGCGGTGCATGATCTGTTGAGCGCGCTCGAGCTCGGCGACGACCGCAACGCCGAGGCCGATGAGGACGAGAACCAGGACGACAACCGCGACGGCGAGAACGACCAGTCCGGCGCGGAGGGATCGCCCGACTCCGACGCTGCGCAGGAAATGAGCGCCGACCAGGCCCAGGCTTCCACCGACGAGATGTCGGAAAGCGCGATGGAGAGCGCGCAGGCATCCACGTCGGATACCTTCGATGACGGCGAACTCGGCGACGACGAGACGCCGGGCGAAGCGACGCGGCCGAACGCGCGTGGCGCGAACGAGCCGCGCGGTCCGGAATATCATGCGTTTGCGCCGAAATTCGACGAGGTGATCGCGGCCGAAGACCTCTGCGACCATGACGAACTGGAGCGTCTGCGCAGCTATCTCGACAAGCAGCTCGCGCATCTGCAAGGCATCGTCGCGCGGCTCGCCAACCGCCTGCAGCGCCGCCTGATGGCGCAGCAGAACCGCGCCTGGGAATTCGACCTCGAGGAAGGCATTCTTGATCCCGCGCGCCTGTCGCGCGTGGTCACCGATCCCTATCACCCGCTGTCGTTCATGCACGAGAAGGAAGCGACCTTCCGCGACACCGTGGTGACGCTGCTTCTGGACAATTCCGGCTCGATGCGCGGGCGTCCCATCACGGTGGCCGCAACCTGCGCCGATATTCTGGCACGCACGCTGGAGCGGTGCGGCGTCAAGGTGGAGATTCTCGGCTTCACCACCCGCGCCTGGAAGGGCGGGCAGTCGCGCGAGGCGTGGCTTGCCGCGGGCAAGCCGCCCAATCCCGGCCGTCTCAACGACCTCAGGCACATCATCTACAAATCCGCCGATGCGCCGTGGCGGCGGGCGCGCAAGAATTTGGGCCTGATGATGCGCGAAGGCCTGCTCAAGGAGAACATCGACGGCGAGGCGCTGGACTGGGCACATAAGCGGCTCTTGGGCCGTTCCGAGCAGCGCAAGATCCTGATGATGATTTCCGACGGCGCGCCGGTCGACGATTCGACGTTGTCGGTCAATCCCGGCAATTACCTCGAGCGGCATCTGCGCCATATCATCGAGGAGATCGAGACCCGCTCGCCGGTCGAACTGATCGCGATCGGCATCGGTCACGACGTCACGCGCTATTATCGCCGCGCGGTCACCATCGTGGATGCCGAAGAACTCGGCGGCGCCATCACCGAAAAGCTCGCCGAACTGTTCAGCGACACCCACGGCGCTGCGCCCGTCAAGAACGGCCCCCGGCGCCGATTGCATTCGTAACGCCATTAGATGACCCATCGCGGACAGGGATTGCCTCCTCGCCATGAGGAGTGAAACGCGCCTCCGCCTCTCCCGCCGCCGCTTCCTCAAGTCGACGGCGGCGGGGCTGTCGACCGTCGCGATGTCCGACATCGCGCGGGCGCAGCTCGCGACGCAACCGCCGGCAAAGCCGACATCACCGGACGAATTCTCGATCACCGCACCGGTGTCGATCGAGGTCAACGCCCGACCGATCCCCGCATTCGATCGAAGCGACCGCTCGCGCGTGCGGTTCGGCGCGCTGGAATATCGCAGCGGGCTGGTGCTGACCTCGCGTTTCCCGGGCTTCGGCGGGCTGTCGGGAATCCGGCTGGACGCCAAGGGCGAACGCTTCATTTCCTTCAGCGACAAGGGAAACTGGTTCACCGGCAGCATCGTCTATCAGGGCCGCGAGATGACCGGGCTTGCCGACGTCGAGGCGGCGCCGATGCTGGGACCCGACGGCAAGCCGATCCAAACGCGCGGCTGGTTCGATTCCGAATCGATCGCGCTCGACGGCCCCTTCGTGTATATCGGCCTCGAGCGCGTCAACCAGGTGCTTCGCTTCGATTTCAGCAAGGGTTTTACGCGCGCGCGCGGCGAGGTGGTGCCGCTGCCGCCGGCGGCGGGCAAGCTGCCGTTCAACGAGGGACTGGAAGCGCTGGTGTTCGTGCCGAAGGGCATGCCGCTTGCGGGAACGCTGATCGCGTTCTCCGAGCGCGGCCTCGACACCAAAGGCAATCTCATCGCCTTTCTGGTCGGTGGTCCGGCGCCCGGGCAGTTCAGCGTTCGCCGCAGCGAGAATTTCGATGTCAGCGACGCGGTGCTGCTGGCCTCGGGCGAGTTGCTGATCCTGGAGCGGAAGTTTTCGTGGCTCTCCGGGATCTCGATCCGCATCCGGCGCATCGCGCTCGCCTCGGTGGCGCCCGGCGCGGTGATCGACGGGCCATCGATCTTCCAGGCCAATCTTGGAAACGAGGTCGACAACATGGAAGGCATCGATGCCCACGTCACGCCCGAGGGCGACACCGTGCTGACGATGGTTTCCGACGATAATTTCTCGATGATCCAGCGTACCTTGCTGCTGCAATTCACGCTGGTGGAGTGACCGGAGCGGTTGATGTGCAAGTTGGTCCGATGGACGATGGTGTTGGGATGTCTTGTTGCCGCCGCAACGGCGCAAGCGGAAAACTGGCCGTCGCGCCTGATCAAGGCGACGATACCGTTTGGCGCCGGCAGCGCGGCCGACGTGGTGCCGCGGGTGGTGTTCGACCGGCTCGCGGCCGAACTCGGCCAGTCCATCGTGGTGGAAAATCGCCCCGGCGCCGGCGGCACGCTCGGCACTGCCCTGGTGGCGAAGGCCGATCCGGACGGTTACAGCATTCTCGCCCAATCCTCGGCGCTGGCGATCGCGCCGGCGATCTATCCGAAGCTGACGTTCGACGCCACCAGGGATCTCGCCTCGGTGCTGATGATCGGCTCCGGCCCCAATGTCATGATCGTGCCGGTGACGCGGCCCTGGAAAACCGTGCAGGGTTTCATCGCCGACGCCAGGGCGAAACCCGGGTCGATTTCGTTCGGTTCGGTCGGCGTCGGCAGCGCGGTGCATATCAGCGCCGAGAAATTCCGCCTGGCCGCCGGGATCGAGACCACCCACGTGCCTTACCGCGGCGGCGCCGAAGTGATCGCCGACATTCTCGGCGGCCGGATCGATTTCTATTTCTGCCCGTTGGCGACCGCGCTTCCCCTGATCAAGGAAGGCCGGGTGCGGGCGCTGGTGGTGTCGACGGCCAAGCGCGCGGCCGATCTGCCGGACGTGCCGACGCCAGCCGAGGTTGGCTTGAAAAACGCCGAAAGCTTGTTCTGGCTGGGCGTGTTCATGCCGGCGAAGACGCCGCGCGACATCGTCGAGAAATTTCATGCCGCCGGCACAAGAGTTCTGGCCGAGCCCGCGATGCAGGACCGCCTGAAGCAGCTCGGCGTCGAACCCCTGCCGATGAGCCCGTCGGAGATGGACGGGTTCGTGGCGCGCGAGACGGCGGAAAATCTCGCGGTGATCAAGGCCGCCGGGATCAAGCCTTAGCTTCAGGCCGTTGATACAGACACGCCGCCGCGCTTCACGCGTTTGAAAT
>JBKQRS010000245.1:0-5181 GCA_052143915.1 Bradyrhizobium sp. | reverse complement strand
GGCAAATCCAGTGCCCAAAATTACCCAATTGCAGCGAGAGTCGCGGCGCGAGCAAATTTTGGAAGCCGCCCTCGCGTGCTTCTCAGAAAATGGTTTCCACCAAACCGGCATGGCTGACATCGTGCGGCGCTCGGGCATGAGCCACGGCGCCGTCTACGTGTATTTCGGAAGCAAGGACGACATTATCGAAGCGCTCGCCGATGACCGACATCAGAATGAAGCCATCCTCAACGCAGTGGCTCAGAAGGCGAAGGACCCGATCGAAGCCCTTCATGCTCTTGTCCGAGTCTACGCGCGCTGGCTGATTGATCCGGCCGGCACACCAAGGAGGCGCGTTGGCGTCAACGGTTGGGCTGAGGCGCTGCGGAACCAGCGCGTTCATGCTCGCGTCGTCGAGGGAATCCGCATTCCGCGTTCATTAATTATCGGGCTGGTTGAGCAAGCCCAGCAAATGGAGCTGTTATCCCGCGATCTAAGCGCCGACGCGATTGCCCGATCGCTCATAGCTCTTTTTCAAGGGTTCGTCCTGCAGTTCACGTGGGGAGAAAAAATCGACGTCGACGCCTGCATCGCGGTTATCGATCAAATGTTGCACGGACTTGGGCAATTCGATCGGAAAGCCAAACCGCGTCAAAAGAGGAGAACCTGAGTTGTTTTTCAGCGATCTCGTTTCGAGCGTCGGCGTCGGTCTCGTCGGCGGTGTCACCTCGGGACTTCTCGGGGTGAGTCCCGGCGGCGGTTTGGTGGTGTTTTCAAATCTGTTGTTGGGGTCTGAACAGCACGTCGCACAGGGCATTTCGCTGGTTGCCCAGATACCTCCAACGAGCGTTTCCGGCATGAAACGCTATTGGGAAAAAGGCAGTCAGTCTCCCGTACGTTGGCTGATATTGTTGAGTGTTGGCTTTCTTGTCGGCGGAGTTGCGGGGGCATTTGCGGCAGGGGGCGTCTCAGGCGCCGCGCTCAGATGGACCTATGTTTTCTATCTAGCCGCTTTGGACGCGATGCTGATTCTGCGGCGTCAGGGCCAGCCAAGCGAGGAAATCGCCCGAAACTATTCAGGGTACCTACATTGGGCACCATTGCTTGTGGTGGGCGTAGTCGCGGGTTTTTCCTCGGGATTTCTGGGAATCGGCGGAGGCCTGGCAATCACCGTCGGTCTGGGCGCCGGTTTGAGAGTGCCGCAACATCAGGCTCAACTGGTTAGTCTTGTCATTTCAATCATCCCGACAACGATCCCTGCTGCGTGGGTCTACTGGCACCAGGGATGGTCCGTGTCCTGGCTTGTCATGGGTGGAGTCGTGCTGGGGCTTTGGGGCGGTACAGACCTTGGTGCTCGCATGGCAAACGGAGTGAGTAAAACGACGTTACATCATACTCTGGTCGGTTTCGTTTCCATGATGGCGATCTACATGGCTTACAAGGCGATGACATGAACCAAGCCTGCGCTCCGCTAGTGACTTCACCGCCTAATAGTCGCGGTCAGACTCGCCAGCGCGAAGGAACTCATCTGTAGCGTGTCTACGTTCTAGGAGGGCAAGATGCGATCGAATCAGTCCAGCACGACCGCTGAATTTATGGCTCTGTTTCGAGCCCAGGAGTCAGCGCTGCCGGAGCGCAAGCGTCTATTCAACGACCCCTTTGCTGCTTCATTTCTCGGCCCTCGCTTTCGCTTGATCTGCGGCCTGTTCCGTGTGCCCGTCCTGCGATCATTGCTCGCGCGCTTTATCGATACGCGATGGCCTGGGGCGCGCACCTCGGGGATTGCACGCACTCGACTTACTGACGATTGGGCGAGCGCAGAGGTTGCTGCTGGAGCGCGGCAGGCTCTGATCCTCGGTGCCGGGTTCGATAGCCGCGCATGGCGCTTGCCGGCATTCCGCGATTTGCAGATCTTTGAAGTCGATCATCCTGCGACTTCGGCTGTGAAGAGAAAGCAAATCGAAAAGCTGGGCGCCTCGACCTCGCAGGTCACTTTCGTAGCCGTCGATTTCGACCGCGAGCAGCTATCCGACGCGTTGTCGAACGCGGGCTTCCGAGGGAACAGACGCACACTCGTGATCTGGGAAGGCGTGACCAATTATCTGACGGCGGCGGCCGTCGACGCCACATTGCGTTAGATTGGGTCGCTTGCGGAAGGTTCGCGGCTGACAAGCAGAGTGTCGACATTCAAGCGGTCGCCTGAAGCAGCAATTTGAGATGGGTGCATGTCCCCGCAACCACTTTCGTTATAACTCACTCACCGTCCCGGTCTAACCGCCGGGACGGCTTCGGCTTTTCTGGGGAACTCGGAGCCGAGCGACAAATGGTCCGCGGTGGCGCGTGATCCGAGGCCGACAACTACGCGAACTCCACATCACGAGTTCGAATCCCACTCTCTCCGCCATATCGTATTGATTATATTGGTATTTTTTAGTGTTTTGGCTAACGACCCCCGAATTAGACCCCGTGGTGGGGCATGAGATGCAATGGCAGGTCTGGGCCTGAAAATCGCAGTGTCGGTGGTTCGATCCGCCCTGGGCACCATTCCGCTTTTAAGCGTTTGTATTAAAAGCAAATAAGCAAAGTCAATGACTTAGCGCTACCCGTTCGGCACACACGGGTGGTACACATGTTCCTTGCAATGGCTCGTCCCTGGAAACATCCAAAAAGTGGCGTCTACTGGGTTCGCAAGCGCGTTCCAGATGACCTGCTGAAGCTCGTCGGCAAACGTGAGGAGAAGCGCAGTCTGCAGACGCGTGACCCCACTGAAGCCAAACGCCGGCATGCCGAAGCGCTGGTGGAAATCGAGGCGAGGTGGGCGAACCTGCGCGCGGGACCGAAAGTGCTGACGGAGCGCGAGGCGCACCAATTGGCCGTGGTCGTCCACGACCGCTGGCTACAGCAGCACGTGGATAATCCAAGTCAGCAGACGCACTGGAATGTCGATCTGGCGGATCGGGTTTTCGCAAAGCAAACGCTAAAATCGTTCGATTTTCTGTACGAAAACACCACGGCGGTGGTGGATGGAGATGGGCTTCGAGTTCTCCAAATGGAGAAATGGTGCCTGGAGTGGGCCGATGAGTGCTCGGCAGCCCGTGGGCTCGTCCTGGACGATGGTGGTCGTCGTGTCCTTGCCATTGCCATCGCTGCCGCCCTGCAGCGCGCTAGCTTGGCCCTCGCACAGCTAGCGAAAGGGGGCAGCCCTGCCAGCGCATTCTTCTCTGCGTCCAACCCAGCACCTTCTGAGCCGCCGCGAAAGCCGGTCTCATTGGGTGACCTCGTGAAAGGTTGGGCGGCGGAACGTAGGCCTGTCGCCAAGACCCTGTATGAGTGGTCGCGAGTCGTGCGTCAGCTTGAAACGTACCTCGGGCACGACGATGCGCTGCGCCTCAAGGGGGAGACGTTGATTGATTGGAAGCGTTCGATGGTGGACGCCGGTCTCCGATCGAAAACGATTCAGGATTCAAAGCTTGCTCCTGTTAGAGCAATTCTGCAGTGGGGTGTTCAGAACAAACTTCTTCCGTCCAATCCGGCCGACGGCATCTCGTTGGATGTGAGAAGCAAGCAGAGTGAAAAAAAGCGAAGTTTTTCGGATGAGGAAGCAAAGATAATCCTTCGTGCGGCACTGGCAGAAAAGGACCCGGTTCGACGGTGGGTGCCTTGGATTGGTGCCTATTCCGGCGCCAGAGTATCCGAAATTTGCCAGCTGCGCTCGGAAGACATCATCAAGATCGAAGAGATCTGGTGCATGAAATTTGACCCGGAAGCGGGCTCACTGAAAACCAGTGGCTCCGAAAGGATCATTCCTCTTCATCCAGCCCTCATGGAGACTGGATTTTTGAAGTTCGTGGCGAAGATAAAGGCGGGGCCCATATTTGCGGCTCTTGCGCCCGATAAATTCGGTAAGCGCGGGGGAAACGGCACGAAGGTGATCGGGCGATTTGTTCGTCAGCTGGGTTTGACCGACACGCGACTTTCCCCCAGCCACTCCTGGCGGCACCGAATCAAAACGTCGGGGCGGAAGCATGGGCTGGCTCAGGACATTTTGGATGCTATCACCGGCCACGGATCCAGGTCGGTTGCGGACTCGTATGGGGAGTTTCCCGTTGAGGCCCTCTATAGGGAAATCTCTAAGATTCCGATGCTTGACCTATAGAAGGAGTGTTCGAATCCCTCCCTCTGGCGCGACGCCTACGATCACGACCCGTCCTGGGAAAACGAAATTCTCCTTCCGCCACAGCAAGGCTGCTGTGGTCGCAAACCGGTTCCCGTAGAGATTGCCGCCGCAGACCCGAAAGTACAGAAGGGGAGGCGCCCGGAGGAGCGCTTCAGGTGCCGGCACCGTAGCCTGCATTTCAATTTCGTCGATCGACCTGCTTTCTGGATCTATCACGATTGCCCGCACCTTGCTGGGTCGCGCCGTTGGCGTAGGTTCGATCTTCCTCTCGACCGAGGTCCAGCGGACCATTGATCTCACGGCGTCCACCCGCCGACGGTGAACGCTTCCGTGTCGTCTGTTGGCGCCGCCAGCAGAACATCACCATTCGGAAAGCGGGCCGCTACGCGGGGATCCCACACCGGATCCGGCGCCGTGCCGTGCGATAGGGCCGCTCACCGGGTGCTGAGCAGAACCGGCAGTTTTTCGAGCGCCGAGCGGCTTGCTCCGGGCACTATGATGTTGCCGGACGGGTCATCCAGCTTGAGGACGCGGAAGGGAACGGCGATGAACTGACCACGAAGTCCGGTAAAATCGCCGACCGAGAGAACGACATAGATGTTGTCATCCTTGCCGAAAATAAAATCATCGATTCTTCCGATAATGTCGTTTTTGTCGTTGACTACCGTTTTTAGCTTGAGGGCGTCAGCGCGATAGCCTTTTGCGACTTCCTTGGTTTCCAGGGGTGTAAGTGTGATCTCCTGACCCACCGCATGATTCATCCAGAGGGAGAGAATCAGGGACGTCCAGATCACCACGCCCAGAGGCGAGAAGCGGGATTTCTTATGCGCTGCTTTCGCGCGCGGCGCAGGGCACTCGGCTAACAAACCCACATCGAGACCATCCGTTCGCGATCGAGCCTGTTGAATACTACTCTTCATTGTTAGGTCCTCCAGGTGTTTGCAAATGAGCTTGATCGGATCAGTCATCTTCGCCTTCCGTGACGGCCGGTTCGGCGGCGCGGGGGGGGGGGGGGGGGGGGGGGG
>JBKQRS010000244.1:0-13103 GCA_052143915.1 Bradyrhizobium sp. | reverse complement strand
CGCCATCATCGGCTATGGCAGCCAGGGCCACGCCCATGCCAACAACCTCAAGGACAGCGGCGCGACCCAGATCGCGGTCGGGCTGCGGGCGCATTCTGGCGGCGTCGCCAAGGCGGAAGCGGCGGGGCTGAAGGTGATGGACCCGGCCGACTGCGCCAAATGGGCCGACGTGGTGATGGTGTTGACGCCGGACGAGGGCCAGGGCGACCTGTATCGCGACAAGCTAGGCCCCAACATGAAGAACGGTGCCGCGCTCGCCTTCGCCCACGGATTGAACGTGCACTTCTATCTGCTCGATGCGCGCCCCGACATCGACGTGTTCATGATCGCGCCGAAAGGTCCCGGCCACACCGTGCGCAGCGAATACCAGCGCGGCGGCGGCGTGCCCTGCCTGGTGGCCGTGGCACAGAATCCGTCCGGCAACGCGATGGAGGTCGCGCTGTCCTACGCGAGCGCGATCGGCGGCGGCCGCGCCGGCATCATCGAGACGACCTTCAAGGAGGAATGCGAGACCGACCTGTTCGGCGAGCAGAGCGTGCTGTGCGGCGGCCTCGTCGAACTGATGAAGGCGGGCTACGAAACGCTGGTCGAAGCGGGCTACGCGCCCGAAATGGCGTATTTCGAGTGCGTCCATGAGGTCAAGCTCATCGTCGACCTCATCTACGAGGGCGGCATCGCCAACATGAACTACTCGGTGTCGAACACCGCCGAATACGGCGAATATGTCTCAGGCCCGCGCGTGGTCACGCCCGAGACCAAGGCCGAGATGAAGCGCATCCTCACCGACATCCAGACCGGCCGCTTCGTCAAGGACTGGATGCTCGAAAACAAGGTCAACCAGACCTCGTTCAAGGCGACCCGCGCCAAGCTCGCCACCCACCCGATCGAGGAAGTCGGCGCCAAGCTCCGCGACATGATGCCGTGGATCAAGAAGGGCGCTTTGGTGGACAAGACCAAGAACTGAGGCTTGATCCACGCCTCTCGTGCGAGATCGCGCAAGCACGATCTCGATGATCGAGAAGGGCGCGCGGGTCGACAAGACGAAGAACTGAATTACGCCCCTCATGGTGAGGAGCGCGGCACGCGCTCTCCGGACGATGCTCCGCATCGCCTTGAGAACCATGAGGCCCGCCAACGCACCCCATCCTTCGAGACGCGCGCGAGTAGTGCGCTCCTCAGGATGAGGTGCTTCTCCCCGGCAGCTTCTACATCTCAAAGGCGGGATCGCGAAAGCGATCTAGCCTTTGTATTTATCGGTTCGGAATTCTACTCCGCGGCGATGCAGTCGATCTCGATGTCGAAAGGTCCGAACCACATCGGAACGCAAACGAAGATCCGCGCCGGCGGATTTTCGGGAAAATACCGCGCGTAGATCGCGTTGATTGCGGCAAACTTGTCGGCCGAGGTGCAGTAGACGTTGCACTTGAGGACCTTTTCCAGGGACGATCCTGCGGCCTCCACGCAGAGCTTCAACTGCTCCAGCACAAGTTCGGTCTGCCGTTCGATCGGCGCGTCGACGATCTCTCCGGTTTGCGGGTCGAACGGCGGAAGCCCGGAAACGTAAATCGTGTCGCCGTGCCGGGTGACGACGGATGCCGGCGCCTTCCGTCGTTCCAGGTAAGTCGACAATGGCTCGACCCGGATTACTTCTCGGCTCATCAACACTCTCCGTTTGTGCGCTGGCATGCTCGTTCTTAGCGCATCGATATGCAGCTATGCTTCGACAAAGATCGAATCATGATCTCGAGGAGAGGGGGGATTGGAGCGCGGCAAACCTGCCGCCGCGCGGCCCGCGTCAGGGCAGGGAGGTGCGCATCGCCCGGGCGAGCGTCACGGAAGGACGCTCGCCGAACGCCTCGCGATAATCTCTTGCGAAGTGTCCGAGGTTTCCGAAGCCGCAAGCGAAGGCGACCTCTGTCACCGATGTCTCCGGATCCGGCGCGGAAAGCCTCGCCCCTGCGCGCCTGAGCCGGACCATTCTTGCAAAAGCCATCGGCGAGTATCCGCGGCTTTGCCGGAACGCCCTGAAGATCGTCCGCGCCCCCACACCGGTCACTTCAACCAGGCTTTCGATCGTGATCGCCTCGTCCCAATGCGCTTCGATGTATTCTTCCGCGCGGCGCACATGCGACGGCACGGTGTCCCTGGCTTCCTGGTCCAGCAGATGGCTGAACGTATGCCGGTTGGCATACAGGAACGCGACCAAAATGGCCTGTTCAAGCTCGCGAAGCGCCTGTGGGGGTAACTGGCCGGATGCTTCATCCAGCTGTTCGGAAAAAAACCGGATGAGCCGCCAGAGATTTCGAACCTGCGGGTGGTCTCTATTGACGGCGACTTCGAATCCAAGCTTGCCGCTCGGCTGCGCGCCCAGGAGAAAAGCAAGTTTCTGCTCGAAAGCGCCGGGGTTGATGCGAAGGTTGAACCAGCCGTGGCCGGCTTCGGTGGCAAGGCGCGTGCATTGCCCCGGCGAAACGATGCAGGATTGGTGTGCATCGATCGGTATCGACTTCCCGTCGATCGTCGCCTCGCCCCTGCCAGTCACGATCGTCAACAATCGGAAGCGATCGGCCTCCGGATAATCGACAGAGACGCCGGAGCTGCTGGCCCCGTAAACAAGCCCGATCCCATGAAGCTGAACGAGATTTCCCTGAGCCTGAAACCCGGCGCGAGATCTCACCTCGGCCCTGTTCGCGCCAAACCGCGTCAGGAGCGCGTTGCTGAACTCTTCAGGATCGGAGGTTCTGAAAACTGGAAATCGCCGGAGCGGATCGGCCAAATGCTCTGGAGACAAGTGCTCAGGAGACAAGTGCTCGGAAGGCATGTGCTTCGCGTCCAATCCCCAAACGCGTGTTCAGTCAGCCCGACTCGTTGCAATGATAGGTGGCCAGGGCAGCAAACGCCATGTGTCAAAACGTGCCATCGGCGCCCCGGCGGTGGGGCAGGCGCGGAACTTCGTGAATAGCGGCGGGGGCGGTTGCCGGCTTGCCGCCGATTGCGCCGCGCCCTGTTCGGGTTACAAGGGTACCCGCATCGAAAGCAGGAAGCCGATCATGCGAACTGTTGTTATTACCGGGGTATCCACCGGCATTGGCTGGGCCACGGCGAAGCTCTTGCTGGCCAGCGGATTTCGGGTGTTCGGCAGCGTCCGCAAAGCGGCCGATGCGGAGCGCTTGGAAGGCGAGTTTGGTGCGAATTTCACCCCGCTGCTGTTCGACGTGACCGATGAAGCCGCGGTGCTGGCGGCCGCGCGCGAGGTTCGCGCCGCGCTCAATGGCGAGACGCTCGCCGGGCTCGTCAACAATGCCGGCATCGCGGTGGCGGGGCCGGTGCTCGAGCTCGCCGCCGATGAATTCCGCCACCAGATGGACGTCAATGTGATCGGGCCGGTCATCGCCACGCAGGCTTTCGGTCCGCTGCTCGGAGCCGATCCGTCGCTGAAGGGACCGAAAGGCCGGATCGTGATGGTGAGCTCGGTCGCCGGCAAGAATGGCAACCCGCTGATGTCAGCCTATTCGGCCTCCAAGCACGCGATCGAAGGCCTGTCGGAAGGCCTGCGCCGCGAAATGATGCTGTTCGGCATCGACGTCATCATCATCGCACCGGGCGCGGTGAAGACGCCGATCTGGAGCAAGGCGGAGGAAGTCGACATTTCCAGCTACCGGAATTCACCGTTTTTTCCGGCGCTGGAAAGAATCCGCAAATTCATGCTGCAGCTCGGCGAAACCGGCCTGCCGCCGGAGAAGATCGCGCAAGCCATCGTGGGCGCCCTGACCTCGGCGAGCCCGAAAGTGCGTTACTCGATCACGCCGGATCCGATGCGGCACATCATCACGGCGGTGCTGCCAAAGCGGACGGTCGACCGGATCATCGCCAAGCGTCTGGGGCTGATGCCGCCGGCCTGAGCGCCCACCCCTTCATCGAGCTATTGCCGTGTACGGCCTGGGCGCGCGGGGTGCGGCGCAAAATCGACCCAGTGGGCAACCGGCGGTTGTTGCTTCTGTTGCGCCAGAGTGACAGTTCCACTACATTTTTATGACACGTCGCAGGTTCCGGCTGTGCCGTGCGTCTCCTGGTCGTCGCCAGCCAAGGCCAAAAGGTCTGCCGGGTGCAGTTGCGTCCCAAGCCCATGGCGATCCCGCCAAATTCAGGTCCCTCCGCTGCCACCGCCTCGACCGGCCTTGCCTCGGTCGGCATCTGGCGGCTGCTCGCGGTCGTGGCGCCCCATCTGGCGGCGCTGGCCGTGATGCTTGAGACCGAGACCGACTTCGCCTCGCGCACCGGCTTTCTGCTGTCGTGGGGAATCCTGAATTTCTTCTGGATCACAATGCTGCGGCGCCCGGCGCTATCGGGTGCGTTGTCGCTGACGCTGGTCGTGGTGCTGATCCTGCTGTCGCGGCTCAAGCATGACATCGCTCAGATGACTGCGAACTTCGTCGATCTGATGGTGATCGACCGCGACACCGCGGCGTTCCTGTTTACGATCTTTCCCAATCTGCGCTGGTCGGTGATATCGGCCGCCCTCTTCATCATCCCGTTGATGTATGCGCTGTGGTGGCTCGATCCGTTTCGGATCCGTCGCCTGCCGGCGTTCGCCTGCTTGCTCGCCTGCCTGGCGGCGCTGGTTGGATTTTCCATCACGTGGCCGGACGAGGCCTGGCGCGGCTACTACGACGACGGGTATCTGTCGAAATTTGCCCGTTCGGGCGTGACCGAAGTTTCGGATTTCATCAATTACGGATTCATGGAATCGGACGCGGTCGCGACCGAGCGTTTGAAGGTGCCGCTCGTGGATTCCTGCAGTCCCGCGGGACGGCGGCCGAACATCATCATGATTCATGATGAGTCTAGTTTCGATATTCGGCAGGCGGGCGGCATCAAGGTGCCCGCGGGCTATGGCGGCCATTTCAAGTCTTTCGACGGCGTGGAGCGCAAATTCCTGGCCGAGAGCAATGGCGGCCCGAGCTGGTTCACCGAATATAATGTGCTCGCCGGATTGTCGTCGCGCTCGTTCGGCCGCTTCGCCTATTTTGTCACCCGCATCGCGTCGGGCCGCGTCGAGCGCGGACTGCCGCTGGCCTTGCGCCGCTGCGGCTATGATACGGTTTCGCTTTATCCTGCCTTCGGCGCATTCATGAGCGCGCGCAGTTTCCAGCTCACCACCGGCATCCAGCAATTTTACGACGCGCATGATCTGGGCGCCAGGGATGTCGAGCCTGACAGTTTCTTCTACGATAAAGCCTTGGGGCTGATGTCACAGCATGCCCCCAAAACGCCGATGTTCATGTTCGTCTATCTCGCCGCCAATCACTTCCCCTGGGAGACGCGGTTCCGTCCCGATCTGATGCCCGGCTGGTGCAATCCCGGCAACGAGCCGGTGGTCGATGAATATCTGCGCCGGCAAGCGATGAGCGCGGACGACTATGCTGCATTCGCCACGGGGCTGAAAAAGAAATTTCCGGCAGAGCCGTTCCTGATCGTGCGCTACGGCGACCATCAACCGGAATTCTCGCCGCACGTCCTCGATCCCGATCTCGACGAGGCCGGTATCGGCAAGAAACTGGAGAATTACGACCCGCGCTACTATGCGACCTATTATGCGATCGATGCGATCAATTTCGAACCGGTGAAGAGTCCCGCGGTCATGGAGACGATCGACGCGCCCTTTCTGCCGCTGGTGATCCAGGAAGCGGCCGGCATCCCGCTCGATCCATCATTCCAGGAGCAGAAGCAGATCATGCTGCGGTGTGGAGGCATGTTCTACGCCTGCAAGGATGGCGCGGAAGCCCGCCGTTTCAACCGATTGCTGATCGATGCCGGCCTGATCCAGGGACTGTAAGGCTCTCACCGCGACACGCTGCAACGCCGGCTTCTGGTCACTGTTTGCCAGGATGCGGCCGCTGCAGCTTGTTCGCTGCGTGGTCTGCACGGGGCCGAAACGGCACCACGCTCGCTGGTCCTAGATCATGGTGCGATTGGGTTGAATCGCATCATGATCTGATCTCTTTGTTTACGCATGATCTCCGCGCAAACGCTTCGCGTTTGTCGCGAGGGAAACCGGTTCTCACTTTGCGCTAACGCGGCCCGTCGGGTCCGGATCATGCTTTTAGCGCGAGCAGTGCCACCATCATCGGTTTAGGCTGCATGTGACTTCCCCTCAGCGTTGAAAATTGCAGATCATTGATAACCTTAAGTGACGATCGGTACCCCGTGCTGCGGTTTCGTTAAGTGGATTACCTTATGCAGTAGATTTTTAACGAATCTCTCGGGAGTTCTTCGCCGTGTCGACCGAACGGTTTCTCAAGCAGCGCGCCGTCAACATCGCGGTGGCCGGGCACTACACGCTCCCCAACTGGTATGATCCGGAGGGAAGGCTTCGCACCTTCGCCTGCCGCACTAATCGCGTTTCGCCGTACCGGATGATCGTCGATGTGCCGGTCGTCGGCAAGGTCGGCGACTACCTCACGTCCTACTTCCGTGATTTTGGCAAACTCGATGGCACCATCAGTGACACGAGGCCCGGCAGCTTTCTGCTCGAACTCGATGTGACCTACGCCACGCGCGAGAGGCTCGCGAACAAACTTACCTGGCTGGAAGGCAAGCAGAATGATCCTCAGATATTCGATCGACGACAGCATCCGCGCGTGATCCCGGCCAGTTCGCGTTCGACGCTGACCTTGGCCGATGGCGCCATCCATGAGTGCCATATCATCGACATGTCGGTCGGCGGTGCCGCGGTCTCTAGCCCGTTGCCGCTGGAGATCGGAACGCCGCTCGCTGTTGGGGCCTGCGTCGGCCGTGTCGTCAGGGTTTTCGCCGGCGGCTTTGCGGTCAAGTTCGTCGAAGTGCAGAACCAATATGACCTCGACCGGCTCCTAGTTCGGTCCGTACCGCTGTCGTCCGCCGGCGGCGCGAAGGCTGTGTCCGACCTCGATGCAACGGATGTCGAGCCGGAAGACGCCTAGAACGCGCTATCCCAGGGCGGGTCGGGCGCAAATCGGGCCGCGATGAAGTCGATGAAGGCGCGTACCTTGGCGGGCGGGTCGCGGTCCGGAAGGTAGACCGCATAGATGCCGCCGAGTTCAACGGTCGGCTGATCGAGCTCGAGCGCGACCAAAGTGCCGGCGCGCAAGTCGTCGGCGACGATGAAGGTCGGCTGGTAGATCAGGCCTTGCCCCGCGATCGCAGCCGCCCGCAGCGCATCGCCGTTGTTGGCGCGCAGATTTCCCGAGACCCGAACGCTGACCTCTGCGCGCGCACCAAACAACCAGCGATCCACCGATGTTTGTTGCGACAGCGTGTAGCCAAGACAATTATGCGCCGCGAGGCTCGCAACCGAGAGCGGCGTGCCTCGCGCCTTGAGATAGGACGGCGAGGCGCATACCACGACACGGCAGGGTGCAATACGCCGCGCGATCAAGCTCGAATTGGAGAGGACGCCGATACGGATCGCCAGATCCCAACCCTCTTCGGCCAGATCCACCAGGCGGTCGTTCAGGCCGAGCTCGATCGTGACCTGCGGATGGTGCGCGGTAAACTCCGCGAGCAGGGGAGCGATCTGCCGTGTGCCGAACGCTACCGGGGCATTGAGCCGAAGCAGTCCTCGCGGCTCGACCCGATCCACCGCCACGCTGGCATTTGCCGTTTCGATCTCGGCCAGAATCCGCTCGGACGCTTCGAGATAATTGCGGCCGGCTTCGGTGATCGACAACCGTCGCGTGGTGCGGTGAAACAGCTTGACGCCGAGCCGGGCTTCGAGCGCGGCCATGTGCTTGGTGACCATAGTCTGCGACAGGCCCATTGCCCGGGCGGCGGCCGACAGACTGCCGCTGGCTGCGACTTTGGCGAATACTTCGAGGCCGGTCAGGCGGTCCAGCATCGGTCATTTCACTCTGTCAGTGTGAGAAATAATTCATAATTAAGATATTATCACCCTATCAGGAATAAGCCATAGGTCAGTTCCCAACTGGAGACTGCCATGATCGATTCCCGAACCGCCCCCTATGCCGCGTTGTTACTGCGCCTCACGCTCGGCCTGCTTTTTCTGGCCCATGCCAGCCTCAAACTGTTCGTGTTTACGCCGGCAGGAACGGCGAAGTTCTTTGGCAGCGTCGGACTGCCGAGCCAGCTCGCCTATGTCATCATCGCTGCCGAAGTGCTTGGCGGCATCGCGCTGATCCTCGGCATCTGGACCCGGGTCGTTGCCATCGCGGCGACGCCGATTTTGCTGGGCGCGATCTTCACGGTGCATGGTTCGGCCGGGTTCTTTTTCACCAACCCAAATGGCGGCTGGGAATATCCGGCGTTCTGGACCGTCGCTCTGATCGTCCAGGCGTTGCTCGGCGATGGCGCTTACGCATTGCGCACGTCGCGCGCCGACGTCCTTGCCGGCGATTTGCGCGGCGCACACCCACATTGAAGGAGGCGGCGAGGTTGCCAGTCGCAGCCCCGCAGCAACCGGATCGAATCCCATGACAGCATTTTCACAGCCAAGCCTTTTCCTGTCCCACGGCGCACCGACGCTGCCGTTGACCGACACGCCGGCGCGCGCGTTCCTGAGCAAGCTCGGCGGCCTGTTGGCGCGTCCGAAAGCCATTCTCGTGATATCGGCGCATTGGGAGACCACGATCCCGACGGTGAGCGCGGTCGAGCGTAACGACACCATCCACGATTTCGGCGGATTCCCGCGCGCGCTCTATGAATTGCAATATCCTGCCGCGGGTTCGCCGCAGGTCGCCGCGCGGGTTTCCGAGCTGCTGCGCGCATCCGGGCTGGACTGCAAGACCGATCAGCGCCGCGGCCTCGACCACGGCGCCTGGGTGCCGCTGCTCCTGATGTATCCGCAAGCCGACATTCCCGTGCTGCAGCTTTCGATCCAGCCGCATCTCGGGACGCGGCATCACCTGGCTATGGGGCGCGCGCTGGCGCCGCTGCGCGAGGCAGGCGTCTTGATCATCGGCAGCGGCAGCATGACGCATGATCTTTCGGAATTTCGCGGCAATGGCGTGAGCGATCCGGCGCCGGACTGGGTCAACAGTTTTGCCGACTGGGTTCATGCATCGCTGACATCGAGCGCAACCGACGATTTGCTTGACTATCGGCGGAGGGCGCCGTTCGCGGTCAAGAACCATCCGACCGAGGAGCATCTTTTGCCGCTCTATGCCGCGCTCGGCGCCGCCGGCGCGGATGCCCGCGCCGAGCGGCTTCACGCAAGTTCCACCTACAGTATCCTGCGGATGGATGTTTATGCGTTCGGAGCCGCGCATGACGACCACACCCGACTACGATCCGCCACTAGCCAGGCGGAAGGGGCCCATGTCATTTTGAGCGCATAAGCTCGCAATGGGCGGCGCGCTGATGTTAGCGAATTTTCTTCTTCGTCGCGAAGCCGTGTGAATCGGTGCGCTTCACGAAAGCGATGCCGATCCGGTTCTCCTGCCGCCAGATGACCTGACAGGGCAGATGTGACCCGAAGGCTATCAACGTAAAATGTTCCGGGGTTGCCGCCCGGCCCACCAAATCCAGGCCGGCGCCCGCTGCCGATACATCGCGAACCAGGCAGGAGATCGTGCCGCCGTTAACTTTAATCGTTCCGGTGGTTGCCACGCGGTGCCGCGGAACGATCCGCCTGTCGGAAGCCGAGGCACGATAGCTCGCTTCGACCATGTTGAGGGTGCCCCCGCAACTCACGCAGCGGTAGGACCGCATGTCGTAGTTTTTGGCACAGGGGGTTATGCCGTGAAGCACCATGTTCTTGTTGCATTTCCGGCAAGTAGGCTCTGGATGGACGGTTTGCGGCATGACGAATGTATAGTTGCTGCGGTCTCCGGTTCGTATCCGCAGAACTACGACGGGCCGCCATAAAGCTGTTTAAGATTAACACGCTGCGCCGTAAGCAGTTAACGAATGGGCCGTTCACATTTGGGCTGGGTTGGCGCTCGCTTGAACCGGCCGGAAGGGCCCGTTACGCTCTCTGCGGCAGTTCTGGGGAAGCAAGAAATGAAGCAGATCAGGATCGGCGATGTCACCATCGATGCGGTGATTGAACGCGAGGGTCCGTGGCGGCGGCCGCAGGATTTCTTTTCGGCCTATGATGAGGCCACCTTCCGGCATCATCTGCCCTCGATGGAGCCGGAGGTGTACGATGCCGCGCTCGGCAAGATCGTGATCACCTACCAGACCTTCGTGGTGCGAACGCCGCGCTACACGATCCTGGTCGATACCTGCACCGGCGAGGACAAGGGTCATCCGCCGCCGTTCGATTTTCCCGGCAAGGAGCGCTGGCGCAACGAGCTGTTTGCGCTCGGCATCGGTTTCGACAAGGTCGACTATGTGTTCTGCACGCATCTGCACATCGACCACACCGGCTGGAACACCACCTTGCGCGACGGCCGCTGGGTGCCGACGTTCCCGCATGCGAAATACATCTTTCACAAAAGGGAATATGCGGTCTGGGAGGCCGAGCACGCCGAGGGCAATGATCCGCCCGGCACGGTGTTCCGTGACAATTGCCTGCCCGTTGTGGAAGCCGGCCAGGCGCTGCTGGTCGACGATGACTACGCGCTCGACGATACCATCACGCTGACGCCGACGCCGGGGCATTCGCCCTGCCATTGCTGCGTCAACATCCTCTCGCGGGGAAAACGCGCGGTAGTGGCCGGCGACCTCATGCACCACGCGATCCAGTGCCGCGAGCCCGACTGGTCGTCAAAGCCGGATTGGGACGCAAAGCAATCGGCGCTATCGCGGCGGAAGTTTTTCGCCTCCGTCGCCGGGACCGACACGCTGATCCTGCCGGTGCATTTTCCGACCCCGACGGTGGGTCTGATCACGGCGGACGGCGATCGGTTCAACTACCGCTTCAAGCGCGATTGATTAGACAAATTGGTCGGCGCGCTATAACCGCTCGCAATCGCCGCTTGCGCTCTGATCCCACCTGGAAAGAGGTCCGGAATGAGAAGACGTTGCATCGCTGCCCTGGTCGTCACGATCGGCATCACGATCTCCGTCCCGACCCTGGCGGCGGATGAAGCCCGCGCAAAATTCATGCAGTCGGCGGCCTTGGCGGTGCGCGCGGTTATCGATAACGAGCGCGTCACGGTCTGGGACACGACGAGCCATCTTCCGCCCGCCGCCCACGATTTCGTGGCGATCTCCTTGTCCCAACCGGGCAACGCGATCTTCGGTCACGCCGGCGACACGGTCGGCACGGCGGGCTCGCGCACCATCATCGTCGAATTGAAGGATCATCCGGTTGCGCCGATTGCGAATAATTCCGGCTATCCCAATGCCTATCCCCGACCTCACATCGAGAAGATTCTGGAAAACGACCGCATCATCGTCTGGCGCTATCGCTGGAACCTGGGTGAGCCGACCCCCATGCACTTCCACGACAAGGACGTGGTGGTCGTGTATCTGGAGGACTCAGCGCTGAAATCGACCGAGCCGGACGGAAAAAGCATCTTGAATGAATACAAGTCCGGCGACATCCGGTTCAATCGCCGCGACCGTACCCACACCGAGCTGCTTGTTCGAGATTCGGCAAGCGCTGTTATCACCGAGTTGAAGTAACGCAGGGGACCCGGACGGGATTATCCGGACCCCTGATAGAGAGGCTAGATCAATCGGCCTTGGCTTTCTCCTGCATCGCCGCCTCGAGCTTCTTGATGTCAGCGGCGGAGAGCTGCGGGCGATCGACCTTGATCGTCAGCTTGTTGAGCTTGGCGGTAAGCACGAACGGCGGCTGGTAGTCCGCGTCGTTGACGCCGGTCAGCGTGTCGGAGCCGATGTCGAAGCTCTCGTCCCACTGCAGGATCATCGGCAGGGTTTTCTCCATCCGCTTGGTCGCGACCTCCTTGCCGTCAACATTCAGTGTGCCTGTGCCCGGCCGACCTAGGCCGCTGAAGTTATTGAAAGCGAGCGTACCGGCGCCGAGGCCTTCGTACTTGAAGTCGAATTCGATCGTATGCCGGCCCGGCGACAGCGCGTCGGGGCCTTCCCACTTGATGCGTTCGAGATCGACCAGGTTCCAGAGGAACACCGGCTTGCCCTTCAGGAGATAGAAGCCGTAGCCGGCGAAGCGCCCGCCGGAGGTCAGGATTATTCCCTCGGCGCCACCCTCGGGCACGTTGATGTCCGCGGTGATGGTGTAGGAGGCATCGAGCAGCGCGGGTGAATCGCCCTGCGGCAGTCCGGTCATCGGCCGCGTGTAGACGAACTCGGTGCGCCCGGCGGTGATGTTCGGGCGCGGCGCGACGATGCGTCCCGCCACCGAAGCGTCAAGCGGGAAGACCTGGTACTTCTTCGCTTCTGCGATGAACTCCTGCCGCATCGCCTTGACCCTCTCCGGGTATTTGGCGGCCAGATCCTCGGTCTGACTGAAGTCAGTGTTCAGGTTGTAGAGCTGGAATACCTGGTTGTTCAGTGGATCCGGATTGGCCGGGCCGAAGGCCTGCCAGGGCGCGCGGTTCACCTTGGTGCTCAACAGCCAGCCGTCGTCATAGAGCGCCCACTGGCCCATCATCTCGAAATACTGTTTCTTGTGCCGCGATGCTATTTTGGCGTTGTTCGCGTCGAAGGTGTACGCAAAGCTCGTGCCTTCGATGGGCGCCTGCTTGATGCCATCCACCAGTTCGGGCGCGGAGATCCCGGCGGCCTCGAGGATGGTAGGCACGACGTCGATTACGTGAATGAATTGCTCGCGCAAGGCCCCCTTGTCCCTGATGCGCGCGGGCCACGACACCACCATGTTCTGGTTGATGCCGCCGAGTCTGGAGGCGTTCTGCTTGAACCAGTCGAACGGCGTGTCGAAGGCCCACGACCAGCCCGCGGACATGTGGTTGTAGGTCTGCTCGGTGCCCCAGACGTCGTAGAACTTCATTTGCTCTGCGACGGGCACACTCACGCCATTGAAGAACGCCACTTCATTGGGCGTGCCGAGCGGCCCGCCTTCGGCGCTGGTGCCGTTGTCGCCATTGATGTAGATGATCAGCGTATTGTCGAGCTTGCCCAGGTCCTCGAACGCTTGGATCACGCGTCCGATCTCGTGGTCGTTGTACGCCGCGAAGGCAGCGAAGACCTCCACCTGGCGGATAAAGAGCTTCTTC
>JBKQRS010000243.1:0-17333 GCA_052143915.1 Bradyrhizobium sp. | reverse complement strand
GGAAAACCGGTGCCCACTTTTCCGGATCATGCTCCAGCCGCGGAAGCGCCTCCCGCTGTGCCAAAATGCAACGAAGGCCGGCACTCCTCTTAAGATTCGGAACGCGCGCGGAACGAACCGCGCCCGAATCAGCCGATACCCCGTGTACGCCGATGTTCACGGCTAGATATCGGTCTGGACGGCGCGCGACGCACCACATCCAGACCAACCCAATCGCGGCACGTTACCGCGATCGCCCTGAAACGTTAATTCCCCGGGCGGTCGCGCGGAAGTCCTACTTCCAGGGCGTCACCGGGGGCACCGTGTCGGTGGCGGGCGGCATCTCGACGGTCTTGAAATCCGCCGGGCTGACGATTTCGAGATATTCCATGTCCGGCGAGTAATCGAAGAGGTAGTGCACGATCCCGGGCCGCTGATGAACGACGTCGCCGGCCTGGACCAGCGTCGGCTTGTCCTCATACATGAACCGCGCCCAGCCCTTCATCATGATCACGATCTGGAAATCGCAGTCGTGGCGATGCCAGCCCGTGCCGTCTTCCGGCGGCATCTCCGCATTGGCCTTGACGAGATGGCAGATCACCTGGCCGCCGGTCGCGGCCGCGATGCCGAGATCGCGATACAGGAAGAAGTCGCGCAGGCCCCCGCCCTTGAAGTCGGTATCGGCGGGTTTGACGTGGGAAAATTTGCTGACGACCGCGTGCTGATTCATCTTGAGACCTCCACCGTGCTCTCGCGTCAGTCGCGACCATCGCCGGCGTCCAATTTTTTGGCAGCGCGGATCGGCGCGTTCGAAGCTTGATTGTGCTATGCGAAAATCACGCCAGCCGCGCCGCACCGCCGTGATTTCGAAAATCGCGGCGTCGAAGACGTCGAAGCTGTTGGATGCAGCCCGGAATTTCGCGCGGGCGATTTTTTGCGCGTCATCGCGCGCCCGCCGCTTCGGATCGAGAAGCCGCCTCCGATGGCATCAAGTTGAGCAAGGCCTGCCCGGTGCGCGAGCCCTTCTGGCAGGCACGCACTTGCCTATGCTGCCTAATATTCCACCTCGAGCTCTTCGATGTCGGCGGGCTCGGCCTTGGCGGCTTCGATCCATTGCTGCATTTCCGGAAGCGCCATGATCATGGCGGCGTACTCCTTCAGCCGTGGCTCCAGCTTCACATCATAGGTCATGAAGCGGGTCACGACGGGCGCATACATGGCGTCCGCCATGCTGCGTTCACCAAACAGGAAGGGACCGCCGGACTCGGCGAGACACTCCCGCCAGATCGTGCAGACCCGATCGATATCGGCTTGCGCCCGCGACCAGATCTTGAAGCCGGGGAAATGGCCCTTCAGATTGACCGGCAGCGAGGCGCGCAGCGTCGTAAAGCCGGAATGGATTTCACCGCAGATCGACCGGCAATGCGCCCGCTGGATGCGGTCCTTGGGCAACAGGCCGGCATGGGGCATGACCTCGTTGAGGTATTCGGCGATCGCCAGCGTGTCCCAGACGGTGGCGCCCTCGTGCCGCAGGCACGGCACCAGGATGGTCGGCGACAGCAGCAGGATTTCCGCCCGCGCCGACGGATCGTCCGGCGCGGTGACGATCTCGTCGAATTCGAGCCCCGAAAACCTGGTCAGCAGCCAGCCGCGCAGCGACCATGAGGAGTAATTCTTGCTGCTGATGGTCAGTGTCGCTTTTGCCATATGGCTTTTCCCTTAACGCATGAACGCCGGCTGAGCCTCGCTTTGCCGATAGATCCGCTGCAAGTGCCCAATATCTAAGCTTCAGGCCTTTTCAACAGCAAGTGACGTGCCAGTTTGTGAGGCGATTTGACTCCGCTTTGGCTTCAATATTGCATAGCAGCAGGGGCGGGGGCGGATCCGAATGATGTCGATGTTGTATCAAGCCTATCAGAACCAGATGGACCTGACGTCACCATGGCGGACCGGGGCTGCGCAGGCGCTGAAATACCTCAATCTCGTTCCGCAGGGCATGTCCGACAAATTGTTCAGACGGCTTGCCGCAGCCCTGGAGCTGATCTCGCGCACATCCCTCACCTATACCCGCCCGGCCTACGGCATCGACAAGGTACTGGTGGGCAATCGGGAACTCGAGGTGACCGAGGAGGTCACCTACGCAACCCCGTTCGGTTCCCTGCTGCATTTCAAGAAGGAGAATTCGCCGGAACAGCCGCGCCTGTTGCTGGTGGCGCCGATGTCCGGCCACTTCGCGACCTTGCTGCGCGGCACCGTGAAGACCCTGCTGCAGGATCACGACGTCTACATCACCGACTGGCATAATCCGCGCGACATTCCGCTCGATCAAGGCAAATTCGGCCTCGACGAATATACCGAGCACCTCATCACCTTTCTCGATCAACTGGGTCCGCGCTCGCATATGGTGGCGATCTGCCAGCCATCGGTGTCCGCGCTCGCCGCCGCCGCGATCATGTCGGAGGACAATCATCCCGCGCGACCGGCGACGCTGACCTTGATGGCCGGCCCGATCGACACCCGCATCCAGCCGACCAAGGTCAACGAATTCGCCAAGAGCAAGCCGCTCAAATGGTTCGAGGACAATCTGATCAATTACGTGCCCGTTCAATGCAAGGGCGCGTTCCGCCAGGTCTATCCCGGCTTCGTGCAGCTCACCGCCTTCGTGTCGATGAACCTCGAGCGCCATATCAAGCAGCACATCGATCTTGCTACCCATCTGGCGAAGGGCGAGAAAGACAAGGCCGAAACCATCAAGACCTTCTACGACGAATATTTCGCGGTGATGGACTTGCCGGCGGAATTTTACATCGAAACCATCCGCGACGTGTTTCAGGAGCACCTCCTGCCGCAGGGCAAGCTGACCTATCGCGGTCGTCCGGTGAATCCGGCCTCGATCAAGCGGATGGGCCTGATGACGGTGGAAGGCGAGAAAGACGACATCTGCTCGATTGGCCAGACGCTCGCCGCACAGGACCTCTGCACCGGGGTGCGCCCCTATCGCAAGGTGCATCACATGCAGGCCGGCGTCGGCCATTACGGCGTGTTCTCAGGCCGGCGCTGGAACAACGAAATCTATCCACTGCTGCGGGATTTTGTGCACGTCAATTCGTGAGCCAGAGCATGATCCGGAAAAGTGGGCACCGGTTTTCCGAAAAGATCATGCTCAAACAAAAAGATAGAGCGAGATGACGTTTCAACGAAAAGTCATCTCGCTCTAGCGCGGAGCCCTCGCCTCTCCCATTCAGGCGCCGTCCGACCGCCCGTCAATCAAGAGCTTCTCCGGAACGGAAGTAGACATCGGCCTTCATTCCGACCGTAAGATCTCCCGATCCCGCCAATCCGACCATGACCCGAACCACATCCACCTCGGTCTGGCTGCGCGATCCGGGCGGCTCGAGGCGGCCGGGCTCTACCAGCGGAGCGATCAACGACACGGTCCCCATGAACTCGCGACCGGGAAATGCGGCTGCGCGCACAGTTGCCGCCTGCCCAACCTTGATTGACGCGAGGTCGCGTTCGTCGAGTTCCGCGCGCACGCACAGCGCCGAGAGGTCGGCGAGCTGCAACGGCGGCTGCGGCAAAGCGGGGGACACCAACTCACCCGGGTGCACATCGACCTCGAGCACGGTGCCGTCGATCGGGGCGCGCACCGTCATTTTATCGAGGGCGGATCGCGCCATGGCGTATTCCGACCGGGCGACACTGAGCTGGCCCTCCAGCGCGGTCGGCAAAGGAGCGTCGTCGTCGATGATTGTACGAAGCTGCTCCTTTCGCGTTGCCAGTTCATTCTGGGCGCGTGTCAAAGCCAGGCGGGCAGCGGTCAGGTCAGCGTCCGGCCCGCCGCTGGCCCGCAACTTCGTGGCAGCCCGATCAACGGCGGATCGCGCGTCGTAGAGCGCCCGTTCGGCATCGGCCACGGCATCTTCGGCTTTGCGCCGCGACTTCGCGCTGCCCGTCGCCGACCTTTCATCCCGCACGCGCTCGTGCATGGCGACTTGCGTCTCCGCCGCCGCCAGCCGGGCCCGGAGTTCATCGTCAGCGAGATGGATCAGTGGTTCGCCGGCAAACACCTTGTCATTGGTCTTCACCAGCACCTTGTCGACGACCCCGATCACCGCGGTTGCGACCCTTATCTGCCCGGAGCAGGCTTCGATACGCCCGGGCGCAATTGCTTGCCAGTGCCTCTCCCTCGGCTCATCGACCGAGATACCCCAGAATGCCGACTTGATGGGGGTGATCAGCGGAATCGCGGTGAAGATTCCGGCGACTGCAATCAGACCCAGGACGGCGACCCAGGCTGTCCGGCGCTTCGACATGGCTAGCCGCCCTCCCGTGTTTTTGATTTCATTGCAGTTTCGGCAGTCTTGCGCCGCCGGATTCTTCGCCGGTGATCCGTCCGTCCTCGATGTGAACGACCCGATCCGCGAATGGCAAGAGACGCGGATCGTGCGTCACGATCAGCACGGCGTGCCCCCGTTCCCTGGCGATTTCAGCAAGTATCTTCATGATCGCCCGGCCATTCTCGCCATCGAGAGCGGCCGTGGGCTCGTCTGCAAGGATGATGGACGGGTTTCCGACAATGGCGCGAGCGATCGCGACGCGTTGCTGTTCCCCGCCGCTGAGTTCGCGTGGATAGGCCTTCCTCTTATGGGCCAGGCCGACCTTCGCCAGCGCCTCGCGTGACATTACTCTTGCCGCCCTGGAGGGCTGCCCGCGCACATCGAGCGCGAGGCGGACATTGTCGGTGGCAGACAATGTCGGAAACAGATGAAACGACTGGAAGACAAAACCCACATGCTCTCGCCTGAGAAGCGCGAGGTCCTCGGGTCCGGCGCCGGCGGTGGAGTGTCCGCAGATACGAACGGTACCTTCTGTCGGCCTCAACATGCATCCAAGAATGGACAAGAGCGTAGTCTTGCCGCTCCCGGAAGGTCCCATCAGCAGAGTCAGTTCGCCGCCCTTGAGCGAAAGGGTTACGCCCTTGAGCGCGGCTACCTTGGCCGCGCCGCTGCCGAGGTCCTTCGCCACATTCGCCGCCTCGAGCAATGGTTCGGTCATCGCGCGAACACCGTGGCAGGATCGATGCGGGTGACCTGAACGATCGCCGCAATGGACGACCCGACGCACATGACGACGGTCAGCAGAAACAGGCCGACGAGAAGTACGGGCGTGATGACGATCGGCAAGGCTGTCGCCGCGGTCAATCGCACGATGGCGTTGCCGATGAGGGCCGCGATGGAGAAGCCGATTGCCGCGCTGAGCAGCGCCTGCCACACGATTACCTTGTAGATATACCGTTTGGACGAACCGATGGCGCGCAGGGTGGCGAACTCGGTGAGGTGTTCTTTCGTGCTGGAATAAAGCGTCTGGGCGACGACGACGGTGCCGACGATCACGCCGAGCAATGCGCCGGCAAAGAGCGCGGCGCCGGCGCCGGTGCCGAATAGCCAGAATTTGCGGCTGCGTTCGCGAAACTCGGCAGGCGTCAGAACCTCCACGTCCGCGATGTTCGACACGATCTCTTGGCGAACGCGATCACGATCGGCGTCCTGGCTCAGATGCACAAGGAGATAGCTGGCCTTTCCGAAGGGAACTCCTGTGTAAGTCCGCGCCCGATTGACGTCCAGGAAAACGAACGGCGTCGTGGTGAAGGAACGGATGCCGTTGGTGATGGCGGCCACGCGTACGGGTTGTTCCCGGATTTCGGCGGTTGACCCGATCCCCGAAACGCCAAGACGGTCGAAATAGGTCCGGTCGACCGCGACTGCTTTCGGGCTCGACAGCGCCTCGATCCGGCCTTCCACAAGGTTCCACGGCTCCAGGCCGCCGTACCGCAGATCCGAACCGATGACGAAAACGGGGGTCATCTCTCCGCTCGACATTCGCCAATCCGCAAATCCGATCACGACGGGAATGACCTCCGTCACTCCGCTGATTGAAAGCGCGCGATAGCGGTCACGCGTGTTCAGCAGGGACGGATCCTCGAAGCACTTGGTTCCTTTCGGCATGACCCAGAGATCGGCAGACGCATGATCGATCATCGTCGTCACCATGCGTCCAAAGCCCAGATAAAGGCCCATCTGGACGGTCACCAGGACAATGGAAAACACGATCCCTATCACCGTCGCGATCAAACGCAGCCGGTCATGAAACAGATTTCGGAATGCGAGCTTGAAGACCAATGGCATGTTGACTCAATTACTTTCCGTCCGGTGTCAATTCGGTCATCACGCGCGGCGTAGTCCGCGTATGGTCGCATTCAGTCGCGAGAATGGCAGCAAGCCGCCCATGGCGGCAGCGATGGCCCAGCTGATGATAAGGGTGGCGCTGAACACGATCGCGGCCTTGGGAATCGCAAACAAGCCGGTGTCCAGCAGCGCATATTGCAGCCAGACGGCAAATACATAGTGGATCAGATACATTCGATAGGCATTGGCTGAAAGACTGTCGAATGCCCAAATGCGCCAATCTGCAAAGCGCAAGCAGATCGCAAGCGCGCAAAAGCAGCCCGCCGCGCAGGCGACGACAAAGCCCAGGCCGGCCGCGAATTTCGCGATCAGGGGAGCGTTGCTCCAGTCCGCCATCGTCACCGAGGTCGGGGCGGCCCAAAGCAGGAAACCGGCAAAGGCTGCGGCGAGCCATGCCGTCCAGCGCCGCGCCAAGGCTCCGTCGCAGTCGAGCAAACCACGATCGAGGCCATGACTTCCGACCGCAACCCCGGCAAGGAAAAAAACCAGGTAGTGCAACGGCCGGCTGGGCTGAAACCCGATGGGGCCGATGTCCACCCATGCGAAGGGCGAATAGGCGAGCACCAGGGGAACGTAGGCCAGCGCGGAGATCGTCACCAGAACGGCAAAGAACCGCGCCGGATTGCCGAAGGCCGAGGCTATCAGCCGGGCAAGACGCTGGTCCCATCCCGGAACGAATTGATGCATCGCTGCCGCGAGAATATTGAACGCCAATAGCTCGCCGAGGAACCACTGCGGTCCGCACGGCCAGAACGGCAGCGCGAGCCAATGTTGCAAATAGGCATCAAAGCCGGGATCGACGGCCGTGGTGCGATAGGCGGCATAATAGGCGAGCGGCGCAAGAAAAATGACGGCCAACGCACATGGCAGGCCGATCCGCAGCAGACGGTCCGATAAAAACTTCCGGCCTCCCTTGCGCGCAAGGCTTGACGGCACGAACAGGCCCGAGAGGAAAAACATCAGGGTCATCAGACCCACATCCTGCCAGGCGCAGAACAGGTCGAAGCCGAACCATCGCTGGCCGTCAACGATCGGAAAGGCCTGCCATAGGTAAGGCGGGCTGTCGAACGGATAGGGTGCTGGCGGCAGGGAGGCGAGGTAAGGGAGGGCCGAATGGAACGCCAGCACGATCAGGATGACAACCGCCCGAAGATTGACCAGGGCAATGCTTGATCTGCTCATCGTTGTGCGGCCTCGCGCCCCACTCGCAATATATGCACGAGACCGTGCCCCCGTTCCCGCGATAGGGAACTCCTGCCAAATATTTGGCCCGCAATTCGCCGCCACAGTGACGATTCAGTGGCACATCTTCGTCGAGCGCTGGGTTACCCCCCTTTGCATGATGCTTTTGCTCCCGTAATAGTTCCCGGCCATTCAAGAGCCGTCCCGGGAGGAATATCATGAGACCGACAGCCGCCAATTTCCTTAAAGCCGCGCTCGGCATCGCCGGCGCCTTGTGGCTCACGGGCACAGCGAGCGCGGCCGAGGTCCGGGTGATGATCTCGGGCGGATTGTCGGCGGCCTATAATGCGCTGGTGCCGGAGTTCGAGCGCACCACCGGCCACAAGGTGATCACCGCCTATGGGCCTTCGATGGGAACCACGGCCAATGCGATCCCGGTGCGGCTGGAGCGCGGCGAGCCCGCCGACGTCCTGATCCTGGTGGGCTATGCGCTGGGCGACCTGATCAAGCAGGCCAAGGTCGTTCCCGACAGCCGCGTCGATCTCGTAAAATCGAAGATCGGGGTCGCGGTGAAAGCGGGCGCGCCAAAGCCGGACATCTCTTCGCCGGAGGCGCTCAAGCGCGCGCTGCAGGCGGCGAAAACGATCGCCTATTCCGACAGCGCCAGCGGCGTCTATATCTCGACCGAGATGTTCGGGAAGCTTGGCATCACTGAGGAGATGAAGGACAAGGCCAGGAAAATTCCGGCCACGCCGGTAGGCGAAATCGTGGCCCACGGCGACGCCGAGATCGGCTTTCAGCAGATCAGCGAATTAAAACCCGTCACCGGCATCGACATCGTCGGGCCGCTGCCGGACGAATTACAGAAGGTCACGGTGTTTTCCGCCGGCATCGCCAGCGTGTCGAAAGAACCCGACGCCGGCAAAGCGCTGATCAAGTTCCTCGCCTCGCCCGCGGCGCGCGATACCCTCATCAAGAGCGGCCTGGAGCCGATCGCGGCGGCCGGGACGAATTAGTGTCTTGTCGCTAACGATGGCCTCATCCTTCGAGACGCGGCCAAGTAGCCGCTCCTCAGGACGAGGGTCCTAGACCCTCATGGTGAGGAGCGCGGCTTTGCCGCGCGTCTCGAACCGTGAGGACGAGCCGTCGCGGGCGCGGCCTTCTATTTCGCCCGCAGCGGGACATCCTTCAGCCCATTATTGTCGAAGGCCTTCCGCAACACGCCGTTGGCTCTCACCTCGGTCATGAATTTGGTCGCATATTCCAGCGCCAGCGGGTGATTTAACGGCACCGCGACCGCGGTCACGGTCTGCTTGAAGGTTTCGTCCAGCACCCGCGTGCCCGGAATCTTCTTCGCCATGGCCTCGAGCTGGCCGCGCGACAGTGCGAATGCGTCGACCTCGCCGTTCTTGAGCAGGGTGAATATCTCGTCATAGGTCTGATAGCCCGCAACCTTGGCGTTCTTCAGATGCGCCTGAGCGCCGCGCATGGTGGTGGTGTTGTTGACCGCCGCGACCTTGATGCCGGGCTGGTCGAGTGTTGCGAAATTCGTGATCGCAGACCCCGGTTTGACGATGTAGGTCGCGTCCGTGACCTCATAGATCGGCCCGAACAGCATTTTTGTCTCCCGCTCCGGGTCCTTCGGCAGGAAGCTGACGTCCCAGGCGCCTTTCGATGCGGCGTCGGTGATCTGCCCGGAGTTCTGGTAGGCGACATATTCGACGGGAACGCCGAGCTGGTCCGCCATCACCTTGCCGAGAGCGACCGGCACCCCGGCATAGCCTCCGGCCTCCGTCCTGGTCGACCAGTAGGCGCCGCCCGCCGGGCTGATCCCGATCGCCACCCGCAGCTTGCCGGTCGGGGCAATTTCATCCTTCAGCGCATCGGCGCGGACGGGATCGCTTATCAAGATCGAGGCACCTAGAATGAGGGCGGCGATCCACGGCAACGACAGATCACGCATAAACTCTTGCTCCCACGGGCCCGTTGTCAGGAGGTCGGCCCTTCGACGGCCATTATGGTCGATCGACGCAGGTCAAGACACCCCAATCCGGATGAAAAATTGGTGAGGCATGCCGCCAAATCCGGGAGGGCGCGGGCCCTGTGAGCTCAAATGCCTGCCGTCTTGCTGGCCATCAGGATCGGCGCGAAGGCCTCGCGGTTGGCGCGCCAGGCGCGCTGATATTCCATGATCCGCGCGGTTTCATCGGCGACGCGCTCCCCGAGCATTTGGCTGAGGAGATGAAGCGTGGTGTCGATGCAAAGCGTCACCCCACCGCCGGTCACCACCCCTCCCGGTCCCTCCACCAGCATTGCCTCGCGCACATCGATGCGCGGATAGCTCGCGCGCATCACCTCGAGCGGCGAGGTTTCCGGCGGCACCACCTCGCGCTTGGTGGTGGCGCGCCCGCCGTCCAGCACACCGCTCGCGGCCAGGATCATGCCGCCGGTACACACCGAGGCAATGCGGTGCGAGGCATGGACGCGCCTGATGTAATCGAGCGTCGCGGGTGCCTTCGCCTGCGCGGTCCAGCCGGGACCGCCGGTGACGATGACGAGATCGCAGACAGGCGCATCGTCGATGCCGAAATCGGCTGTCACCTTCAGTCCGTTGGCGAGCGCGACCGGTCCGGCACGGGGCGCGATGGTGTGAATCGCGATCTCGGGCGCTACCCGACGCGCCATCGACAGCACGCCGAAGGTTGCGAGATCGATCGGTTCGACGCCGTCATAGATGAAAATGCCAAACTGCACGGCGTGCGAACCTACCCCAGATCTTTTGTTTTGACGCGTTTTCTACCGCAGATAAGTCTACGCAATCTGCGTAAACTTGATTGCTATGCGAACCGGTACCCACTTCGCTCGAAAACGCCTTAGTCTGCGAGCGGGCCGCCCTTGGTCTCGCGCGCCGCAAGCGCTGCGGCAAGCGTAATCAGCGCGAGAACGATCATCATGACCGAGACGCCGCCGGTACCTCCGAAATATCCGGCCATCCAGGTGGCCAAGATCGGCGCGAAGCCGCCGCCGATCGCGGCCGAAGCCTGGAAGCCGAAGGAAGCGCCACTGTAGCGGACGCGGGAGCCGAACAGTTCGGGGAAGTAGGCGGATTCTGGCCCGAACATCATGCCGTGGCCGAAATTCATCGCGATCATGACCGCGGCGAAAATCAAGACCGTGCTCTTGCTCTCCACCATCCAGAACAGCGGGAATGCGAAGGCGATCGTGAACAGGGCGCCGAGAATGTAAAGCGGCCGCCGGCCGATCTTGTCGGAGAGCCAGCCGAACAGCGGCAGGCTGACGAGTTCAAGCAGCGCGGCATACATCACGGCGTCGAGCATCATCGGCTTCGGCAGGCCGAGCTTGGTGGTTGCGTAGCCGACGACGAACACCGTGAGCATGTAGACCCAGGACACCTCGGAGAGTTTCAGGCCGACGGCGATCAGGAAGGTCCTGGTGTTCTTGCCGACGGCCTCGACCACCGGGCTGTTCGACAGGCCGTCGCGCATCTTGAGCGCTTCGAACACCGGCGTCTCAGGCACCCGCGATCGAACGAAGGTGCCGACCCCGAGCAGCACAATGCTGACCAGGAACGGGATGCGCCAGCCATAGGCCGCAAAATCGGCGTCGGACATTTTGGTGACGAGCGCAAATACCAGGGTGGCCAGCACCAGCCCGATCGGAAATCCGATCTGCACGAAGCTTGAGTAGAAGCCGCGCTTTTCCGAGGGCGCGTGCTCGAGCACCATCAGCGAGGCGCCGCCCCATTCGCCGCCAAGCCCGATGCCCTGGATGATGCGCAAGAGGATCAGGAGGATCGGCGCGAGTACCCCGATCGAGGCATAGGTGGGCAACAGCCCAATGCAGAAAGTGCTGAAGCCCATGATGAACAGCGTCAGCACCAGCATGGATTTGCGGCCAAGCCGATCGCCGAAATGGCCGAACAGCGCGCCGCCAAGCGGGCGCGCCAGAAATCCGACGGCATAGCTGCCGAGCGCGGCCAATGTACCCGCGAGCGGATCGAAGGTCGGAAAGAATGCCTTGTTGAAGACAAGCGCGGCCGCGGTGGCGTAGATCAGAAAATCATACCATTCGATGATGGTTCCAAAGCAGCTTGCGAATACGATCGAATTCATTTTCGAGCGCTCGATACCGACGATCGGCGCCGCGGCAGTAATCGTCATTGGACCTCCGGCTGATGCGCGCATCCCCAAAAGGCGGGGAGAATGATTAAAATGAATGCAAGCAGCATGCCGGGTCAGCCCCTCCTCGTCCATCCCGGTCTGGGACAACCGAGCCCCTGATATCGCCTCGTCTGCGCCAAAACGGTCCGGCGATGCCGTCCGCGCCACAAAAACGAGCGCGGCAACACCGATTTCAGATCTCAATCACACGCGGAAACGGGAAAGCTCCGGCTTGCCGCGGCGTTGAGCGCTGCAATCGACGGAGCTTCCCCTGTTTGTAGCTCGCGGCAAGCCTTGCCGCGAGCGAGTTATTTGCAGCGCGGTTATCTATCTTCGACCAAAGCCGCCGCCGCGCATGCCGCCACCATAGCCGCCTCCAAAACCGCCCATGCCGATGCCGACGCCTTCCACGACGGCGCCCGGCGGAACGTATCCCGGCGGCGGGCCACGCTCGACGACGACATCGTCGTCGTCATCGAACCGGGGCCGCTTGCGCTTCGGCGGGGTCTTATCGACCCGCTTGGTCGGTGGCGCCGGCTCCACTTTCTTGATGAGCGGCTGTACCGGCGGCGTGGTGCATGGGCAGGTCGGTCCCAGCGCAACATTGGTCGGTTGCGGAAGCGCGGCGCTGGCCCCGAGCGTACGATTGAGGACGCGCGCCTGCATCTTGCGCGCGGTGGCCGCCAGGTCGCTGCCCGCATGGCTCGCCAGGAAAGCTTCAAACGACGCGGAGGTGTTGGTTGCGACCGCGACTTCCCACGCCTGCATTTCCTTGCGCCGCTCAAGCAGCGAGCGCACACGCGGCGCGTATGACGACTGGGCGAACAGCGCGGTAAAGGCCTCATAGGCCGCGACCGAGTCATCCGCGATCACCAGCTCATAGGCGATCTTCGGCTCCTTGCCGCCGAGATCCTTGCGCCAGTCGTCCGCGGTGCGCGCCACCGGTGCCGGCGGCTTCGGCGCCGCCGCGCTTTGACCCGAACCCGCATCGCCAGGGAAAAACCTGAAATCGCTGGTCAGCGATGAACTTTCCCACGGGATCTGCCGGCCCTCGGTCGCCTGGTTCACCGAGACACGGACGCGCTTGAAAGCTTCCTCGATCGGCAGATTTGGCTCTTTTGCGACCGAGAGCACCGCCGTCGTGTAGGGGCTGTCTTCGCCATTGCCATCCTCGGCCTCAGCCCCCGGCGAGGTCGAAAAGGAAATGAACGCGCCGGGTGCGCCGGCCTTGGTATTGACGATCGCAAGCCCGTGGCCCGCGGTCTGGTTCAGCGCCGGGAACGGGTTGTTGCGGCAGGCATCGAGCATGAAGATACGCATCCGCGTCGGCAACGCCCCCAACGTGTTCATGAGATCGTTGAGCCGGACCGCCTGCAATGGAATGTCGGCTTCGCGCTTCGGGTCGACGTCGACCGGCACCAGATAGTTCTCGCCGTCGATCTGCAACCCATGGCCGGCATAGAACACCAGCGCGATCGTATCGGGTCCACTCGCCGATACCTTGGCCGCAAAGTCACTGATGGCCTGGCGCATGTCGTTCTGCGCCAGATCGGGAGCCGCCGTGACGTCGAAGCCCGCGCTGCCGAGCAACTCCACCATTCGCTTGCCGTCATTCGCCGCGTTAGGCAGCGCCGGCACCGCGCGATAGGCCGACTGGCCGATCACCAGCGCCACGCGGCTTTCCGCCGAGGCGACATGGGAGGTCGATATCTGGAAAGCCAGCAGGAGCGCAGAAAGAAGCAACAAATCGCGAAAAAAAGGACGGCGCATGGCGAACCTCATCGCAATAGATTTCACTGCATGATGCCAGCTTTCCTACATCTCCGCCAACTCGTCGTATGTGAGCCACCTCACAGCGGGGAGGACGATCTTGATCAAATAACGACAGCGAAGCTGTCCGGCCCGCGGCATTCGCCGCTCACAGCCGTCGCTCAATTCGCGCCCGCGGCCGGCACCTTGATCTCGGTCGGCAGGATGATCGCCGCCGCGATCACCAGCAGACACAAGCCGGCGAACGCATGCAGCATGGTGACGAAACCGCCCTGCTGATAGAGCCATGCCACGAGGCCCACGGACGCGCCCGCGGCAGTGAAGCCGACGAAATAGCGCACCGCATAGGCGCGCGAGCGCCATTCTTCGCTGGTGTATTTTCCGACCATGGCATCGTTGACCGTCACCTGGCCGAACGCGCCCATGACGATGCCGATCGAGGCGATGATCAGCGGCAGATTCGACAGCTCCGCCGCCAGGTACAAAAACGGCGCCAGCACGAATGACAGCGGCAGAGAGACCGCCTTCAGCGAATGGCGGTCGATCAGCTTGCCGATGGTGTATTGCGTCATCGCGCCGAACACATAGACGCCGGCCGCGATCGCACCCAACAACGCCGGGCTCCTGGTGAGGCCGCTCAATCGCTCCGCGAACAATTTGGGCAGCGCCACCGTCACCGCGTTGAAGGTGGTGGATATCGCGATCACCACGATCAGGAGCGCCACGATCACCCGCCACATATCCCGCCTGGCCACCCGCGCCTGCGCCGCGGCCTGGGTGACGCCCGAGCGGTCCTCGTGAACCACCATCTCCATGAAGGCTGCGCCGATCAGGATCGTGACGGTGCCCGGAATGATGAACGCCCAGCGCCAGCCGAGATACTGACCGACGATGCCGGTGACCAGCGCCGACGACGCCACGCCGAGATTGCCCCAGACGCCGTTGAGGCCCATCTCGCGGCCGAGCCGGTCGGCATAGGAGACGATCATCGCGGTGCCGACGGGATGATAGATCGAGGCGAACAGGCCGATCCACAACAGCGCCGCGCCGAGTTCGAGCTTGGTCTGCACCAGACCGACCGCGATCATCGAGGCGCCGATGCCGGCAAAGAAGATCACCATCATGTGGCGGCGGCTCCAGCGGTCGCCGAGCCAGCCGGTCAGGAGCGAGCCGGCGCCAAAGGCGACAAAGCCCGGCGTGGCATAGGGCAACAGCTCCGAATAGGCCATGCCGAGCGCCGGCCCCATCACGATCACGGCCGCGGCGAAGATCAGCATCGAATAATGATCGATAAAATGCGCGGCGTTGACGAAACCGATCACCCGGACCGGGCTGTTCATTTTCGAAATCCTTTTCGAAACCCTTTTCGAAATCCTTTACGAAACTCTTGGGTCGAATCCCCTCAGGTTTTGAAGTAGGTTATAGGGTCTTGTGCTGACGGGATGCGGCCAATGGGTATCGTCGAAGCGCCAATCGCTGCCATCAGAGGAAGCCACCGCTTAACCGGCGATGGCGTCCATCTCGTCGCGCGTCACTATAAAAAGGGCGTTCGGCTCGACACCCATATGCATCGCGAAGCGCAACTGGTGTATGCGGCCAGGGGAACGATGCAGGTCACGACCCCGAAGGGGCGCTGGCTGGTGCCGCCGGACCGCGCGGTATGGGTGCCGGCGCGGCTCGAACACGCCATCGACGTGCTGGCGGACATCGACATGCGCACGTTGTATTTCGATCTGGCGTGGCTGAACCGTGAAAATCACGGCGCCAGCCTTGATGCCGAATTCGTGGTGCGGGTGTCGCGCCTGCTGCACGAGTCGATCCTCGCATTGTTCGACGGACGTGATAACCCCGACCGCACCTCGCTCCTGGTCCGGCTGGCCGTGCTCGAACTGCATCGCGCCGAGGATTCCACGACCTTCATTCCGCTGCCGCAGGAGCCGCGCTGCCGGCGCGCAGCCGAGATCGTGCTCGGCGATCCCACCGCCTCGCACGAGATCGAGACGCTGGCGCGCCAGGTCGGCACCTCGGTGCGGACATTGTCACGGTTGTTTTCGTCGGAAACGCAACTGAGCTTCAAGAGCTGGTGTCAGCGCGCCCGCATTGCAGCCGCGATCGAACGGCTGTCCACCGAGGCCGACGTCTCGGTCAAGCAACTCGCAGCCGACCTCGGCTACGCCAGCGTGCCGGCCTTCTCGCACGCCTTCCGGCAGGTGACCGGCAAGACGCCCACCGCGTTTTCGGAAATGAAATAAAAACAAGTCGGGCAGATGGCAGGTCAGCCATTTTCAAAAGGGGGACTGTCATAGCCCGCGAAAGCGGGTAATCCAGTATTCCGGAAGCGCTGTGGTCAATCGACCGGCTGCGGCGTGCCGGATGCCTCGCTTTCGCGGGGCATGACTAGCTTGATTGTGATCGGCTTTGCCTTAAATCCATGTCACAATTCCGCGCCATCTGGATTCGACATGCCCGTCAGGAACAACGCCTTCTTCTCCGATCTTCTCGCCTCGATTTCCGAGCGCGGCCGCACCTTGCTTCGCCGCGTGGCGACGTCGGACACAAAAGAGGACGCCTCCGACCTGATCGAATTATGCGAAGCGTTGCTGTCGGGCCGCGGCGAGGCCTCCGGCACCGCGATGGCGCGCGAGGTGCTCGATCGCTACCATGACCTCGACGAGACAGGCCGGCGTTCGTTCTTCGGGAGCCTCGCCCGCAATTACGGGCCGGACCGGGAGAGACTGGCGCAGGCGATCGAGAGCTGGCGAACGCAACCGAATGATGCCGACGCCAGCGACCTGCATTTTGCCTCCGAGCCGCGGCGGCAGGAGCTGATCCGCCGGCTCAACCGCGCACCCAGCGGCACCAGCGAGCTCGTGGCGATGCGCGCCGATTTGCTCGATCTCATGCATGGCGACAAGGATCTTGCCGCGCTCGACCGCGATGTCGTGCATCTATTGGCCTCATGGTTCAACAGGGGGTTTCTCGTGCTGCGCAGGATAGACTGGTCGACGCCAGCGAACATTCTGGAAAAGATCATTCGCTATGAGGCGGTGCACGAGATCCGCGACTGGGACGATCTGCGCCGGCGCATCGATCCCGTCGACCGGCGTTGCTATGCCTTCTTTCATCCCGCGCTGGTCGACGAGCCGCTGATCTTCGTCGAGGTGGCGCTGACGGAATCGAGACCCGGCGCGATCGCGCCGCTGCTCGCCGAAGACCGCCAGCCGGTGCCGATCGAGCGCGCCCGCACCGCGGTGTTCTACTCGATCTCCAACACGCAACGCGGGCTCGGCGGGATTTCCTTCGGCAACTTCCTGATCAAGCAGGTGGTCGAGGAATTGCGCCGCGAATTGCCGAAGCTGGAGAATTTCGTGACGCTGTCGCCGGTGCCGGGCTTCATGCAATGGCTGAAAACCGCAAGCGACCTTCCCGTGACCGACGAGGAGCGGACGCTGCTCGAAAATCTGGACCGGCCGGACTGGTGCACGGACGCGGAACTGGCCGCACAACTGCGCCCGGTCGTCGAGCCGCTCGCGGCTTATTATTTTCTGAAAGCACGGACGCCGAAAGGCCGGCTGATCGATTCGGTGGCACGATTCCATCTCGGCAACGGCGCGCGGCTGGAACGGATCGACTGGCTCGGCGATCTCTCTGCGAAGGGCCTGCGCGAATCCGCCGGCATCATGGTCAACTATCTCTATCGCCTCGAGGATATCGAGAAGAACCACGAGGCCTACGCCAACCAGGGCGCGGTCGCGGCGTCCAGCGCCGTGAAGAAATTGCTGAAGAACGAAGGCCGGCGATTATTGGATATGCGGCTTTCCTAAAGCGCTTTCCGCTTGGCCCGAATCTGCGTCATAGCCGTGCAACACGGCCTCGTGGTTCGAGATGCGCGGCGTTGCCGCGCTTCTCACCATGAGGGTCTTTCTTCTCCCCTCCTCCCGCGAAGCGGCGGGGGGGGGGGGGGGGGGGGGGG
>JBKQRS010000242.1:0-11631 GCA_052143915.1 Bradyrhizobium sp. | reverse complement strand
TTTCCAACCTCTATCCGGAGAAGATCGATTTCCGCCTCGGCGGATTGATCACCTCGATCCTGTCGGTGATGGTCTGCCCGTGGATATTCGTTTCGAGCCCGCAGGCGATCACGATTTTTGTCAGCATCTTCGGCGCGGCGCTCGGCCCGATGTTCGGAATCATGGTGGCCGACTATTATGTGGTGAAGCGCCAGCAGATCATTCTCGAAGACCTCTATACGATGTCGCCGGAGCGTTCGCTTTATTTCGAGAGCGGCTGGAACCGGATGGCGCTGCTCGCGCTGGCCGGCGCGGGCTCGACGTCGATCGGGCTGTCGCTGCTCGGCGCCTATGGCGTCATCACCAATATCGGGGATTGGGGATGGCTGATCGGCGCCTCGCTCGGCGCTCTACTGTACACGGCGCTGATGCGCCGCCGCGAAGCGCCGACCCTGTCGCGGCCCGGCGTCGTTGCTTGATCCGGATTAGACCGGCGTTCTCTGGCGATTTCGCCACGAAAATCCGCTCGGGAGACTTTAAGCCTTAAGATTTCCTCAAGCCTGCCCGGCCTATTGCTAAAGGATGCGCGCGCCGCAGCGGTGCGCGGAAGGACTTCGCATGGCGACGCCCCCATCGGCCCCGACGGTTGCCCCGGAGCGCAACGCGATCCCTCCCGCACTGGTGATCGTGTGCTTCGTACTGTGCGTGATCAACGCGTCGATGCTTCAGACCGGGTTCGTCGCCCATTGGTGGATTTTCGACGAAAAGGGTCTCGGCATCCCGACCGATTTCGTCAATGTCTGGTCCGCCGGGCGCCTCGTGCTCGATGGCCATCCCGCATTGGCCTATGACTGGGATATCCAGAAGCAGGTTCAGGTCGCCGTCCTCGGCCAGAGCTATGACGGCAACTTCGCCTGGCATTACCCGCCGCCGTTTCTGTTCGTCGCGGCCGCGCTGGCGCATTTCCCCTACGCCTTGGCCTATGTCGGCTGGGCCGCGGTCAGCCTCGTGCCCTATCTCGCCGTCATGCGCGCGATTGTCGGCCGCAGCTTCGGCCTGTTGCTGGCGTTGGCTTTTCCGGTGGTGTTCACCAATGCGCTGGTCGGGCAGAACGGCTACCTTACGGCCTCGCTGATCGGCGGCACGCTCGCACTGATGCCGACCCGGCCGGTCCTTTCGGGTATTTGTCTGGGGCTTCTGAGTTACAAGCCGCAATACGGATTGTTGTTTCCGCTGGTGCTGATCGCCGCGTCGCAGTGGAAGGTGTTTTTTACGGCCGGCACCGTCGCGATATTGATGGCATCGCTGTCGTGGCTCGCCTTCGGCACCGAAACCTGGCAGGCCTTCTTTCACTGGATGCCGATGTTCAGCCAGGCGTTCCTCACCGAAGGCCGCGCGCCCTGGGGCAAGATGCAAAGCATCTTCGCGCTGGTCCGCTATTTCGGCGGGACCGAGCAACTGGCGTGGGTGTTCCAGTGGATCATGAGTGGCGCGGTGGCGGTCCTGCTCGCGCTGATGTGGCGCAGCCGCAGCGTCAGCTATCCGTTGAAGGCGGCAAGCCTTGCGGCCAGCGCGCTGTTGGTCACGCCCTATCTGTTTCTCTACGACCTGATGGTGCTGGCTATTCCGGTGGCGTTCCTGGTCCGCATCGGGTTGGAGAAGGGCTTTGCGCGGGTTGAATTGCCGGCACTCGGGCTGGTTGCGGCACTCCTGATGATCTATCCGCTGCTTGGCGCGCCAACCGGCTTCGGCGCAACGCTGATCGTCACCGCCTTGATCGCGCGCCGTGTCGGTCCGTGGTGGCGAGGCGAATCGGTGCCGTCGCTGGCGGCGGCTGCGGAAGCGGGTTAGCGGCCTTCCAAATCAGGCCAATTTGCATCTTGTCTTCAGCTCTGAATTATTGTTCAGTTCTTCAAGGCGATTTGTGTCATCGCCCCAAAAACTGAACACGTGCTTTAGCGAGCCCCTTAGGCCCGAATGCGCGTAAGGGATGAGAAGCGCGCCAATGGTCTATCGGCGGACCCATCAAGTCGTAAAACGCCTCGCTGCGCGCCGCAGCGCCATCCTGGCGGCGGCGCGGGATGCCGCCGCCGAGGGCGGCATGGCTGCGGTGCAGATCGCGCCGATCGCGATCCGCGCCAGTGTCGCCGCCGGCACCGTCTACCGCTATTTCCCCTCCAAGGCGGATCTGATTTCCGAATTGATTGCGGAAATCTCGCGCGATGAACTGGCTGCGATCCGCCGCGCTGCGGACGCAGCCCCCGGGCCATCGTCGGCGCTTGCGGCCGCCGTCACTACGGTCGCGGTGCATGTCCTCTCCCAGCGCAAGCTCGCCTGGGGCATCCTGGCCGAACCGGTCGATGTCGACGTCACGGCCTCGCGGCTGGCGAGCCGCCGCGAGATCGCCGGCGAGATCGCAAGCCGGATCGAGGCTGCGGTCCGTGCCGGTCATCTGCCCGCCCAGGACACGGCCCTGGCCGCGACCGCGCTGTTGGGCGCGCTGCATGAATCGCTGGTCGGACCATTGGCGCCGGACAATACCGACGATCCCGGCAGGTTGCGCGACGCCGTTCAGACCGTGACGTTGCTGGCGCTGCGCGCCGTCGGCGTGATGGACGCCCGCGCCCGCGGGCTGGTGGTGCAGGCGGTGCTGCCTGCGAAGGCGCTGGTCGGCGCGTAAGCGCTGCCGCGCCGTCGGCAGATATTCGATATCCTTTCAAGAAGACATCGGCCTGAAGCGGACGGGGCCGCCCGGCATCCTCTGTACAACAGCTGCAGCGGTTGCAAGTCGCAGTTCCATGTCGTCCTCGTGAATTGACAACTTTCGCCGTTTTGGTCGCTTAGGAGGCGTTACTCGTTCAATGCAATTGAGGGAGCCTCGCATGACGACAACATCCGGATCAGCCAAATGGCAAGGCGGCATCAAGGACGGCAAGGGCGCGATCTCGACCAAGAGCGGCGCGCTGAAAGACTATCCCTACGGCTTCGCCAGCCGCTTCGAGGGCAAGCCGGGCTCGAACCCGGAGGAGCTGATCGGCGCGGCGCATGCCGCCTGCTTCACCATGGCGCTGTCGCTGATATTGGGCGAGGCCAAGCTCACCGCCGAGCAGATGGAGACCAAGGCCGACGTCACGCTCGAAAAGGTCGGTGAGGGTTTTGCCATCACCTCCGTGCATCTGACGCTGAACGCCAAAGTTCCCGGCGCTGATAACGCGAAGTTTCAGGAACTCGCAGGGTTGGCCAAGGCCGGCTGTCCGGTGTCGAAGGTGCTGAATACCAAAATCTCGCTGGAAGCGAAGTTGCTCTGAACCGAGCGGCCGTCATTCCGTGGCACGCGTTAGCGTGAATTTCAGATGTGCAACCGCACATCGTAGTTCGCGTCGGAGCCTGTCATCGGGCCGCGCTATGCGCGGATCCGTTGGACGCGCCCTCAGCGACAAGCACAACGCGCTTGCGCGGGGAATGGCGGGCAGGTCATTTGCCGCTCACATATCCGCGTCGTCATCTGGACCGACGGAAGCGATGCGCAGCATGTTGGTGGTGCCGGGAGAGCGCAGCGGTACGCCGGCCACGATGATGACGCGTTGGCCGGCCCGCGCAAAACCGTCGCGGAAGGCGATGCTGCCGGCGCGGCTAACCATGTCGTCGAGGTCCTTCGCATCTTCGGCGACCACGCAATGCACGCCCCAGACCACGGACAGCTTGCGCCCGGTGGCAAGGTTTGGCGTGATCGCCACCACCGGCGGTTTGGGGCGTTCGCGCGCGACCCGCAGCGCGGTCGATCCCGAACTGGTCCAGCAGATGATCGCGCTAAGATCGAGCGTTTCGGCGATTTGCCGCGCGGCGTCCGCAATCGCATCGCCGACGGTCGGCTCTGGTTCGGCGCGCTGCGCAGTGAGCACGCCGCGATAGGTCGGGTCGCGCTCCACCTCCTCGCCGATCCGGTTCATGGTCGAGACCGCTTCAACCGGAAATTTGCCGGCCGCCGATTCCGCCGACAGCATGATGGCGTCGGCGCCCTCATAGACCGCGGTCGCGACGTCGGAAACCTCGGCGCGGGTCGGCACCGGCGACTGGATCATCGATTCCAGCATTTGGGTCGCGACCACCACCGGCTTGCCGGCGCGCCGCGCCAGCCGCGTCATTTGCTTCTGCAGGCTCGGCACCCGTTCCAGCGGCAGCTCGACACCGAGATCGCCACGCGCCACCATCAGCGCGTCGGACGCCTCAAGGATTTCGGGGAGCCGGTCGATCGCCTGCGGCTTTTCGATCTTGGACATCACGGCGGCGCGGCCGCGGATCAGTTTCTTGGCCTCAAGGACATCCTCGGCGCGCTGCACGAACGATAGCGCGACCCAGTCGACGCCGGTCACCAGCGCAGCTTCAAGGTCGGCGCGGTCCTTTGGCGTCATCGCGGAGACGGGCAGGTCGGTATCGGGCAGGCTGACGCCCTTGCGATCCGACATCCGGCCGCCGATCACGACCCGGGTGACGGCTCGCTCCGGGGAGGTTTCCTCCGCGATCAGGCGCACCTTGCCGTCGTCGAGCAGGAGCGCATGGCCGGGTCTGAGCGCTGCGAGGATTTCCGGGTGCGGAAGCTGGACGCGGGTGTTGTCGCCGGGCGCCTTGTCGGAATCGAGCACGAAGCTCTGGCCGTTATTGAGCTGCACCGCGCCCTCAGTGAACGACCCCAGCCGCAGCTTCGGTCCTTGCAGGTCGACCAGAATGCCGATCGGCCGGCCGTAACTCGACTCGACGCTTCGAATGGTCTTGACCAGTTCCCGCATCTTGTCGTGCGCGGTGTGGCTCATATTGATGCGGAAGACGTCGGCGCCGGCCTCGAACAGCCGCCTGATCATGGCGCTGTCGGAAGAGGCCGGGCCGAGCGTGGCAAGGATCTTGATACGACGCAGACGCCTCATGGTTTGCTTCCGGGCGCCGTGGCTGGTGGCAGACCAGACGCGCCCGGGGGCAATCCGCCCGGCGAATTGGACATGCCCGGAATGTTTCCGGCTCCGCCTGGGCCGATCGTGCCCGGAATACCCGGCACGCGCTGCGCAGGCTGTTCGTTGGATTCGGTGAGCTGCACGGTCCAGGCGCGCTGTTCGCCGGTGTCGACTTCAAAGAAGCCGGTCCGGTCGAACCCGCGCGCCAGGCAATTGTCGGCACCCCTGATGGTGAATTCCTTGTCGCGCGAGCACATGAAGGCCTGTCCCGACCATTCGCCGCCACGGTCGTAATCGAGGGCATAGATATAATAGAACCGCGCCACCAGCGTGCCGCGCAGCAGGGTTTCGCAAGCCCGCGAGGACACGTTCCACCAGCCCTCGGTTGTCCAGCCCTCGGCGTCCTTGTAGCCGAGCGCGATCCCGACCCGGCTCGATGTGTTGTTGCACAAGCGAAAGTCCGCGGCCGCCGAACCGTTCCACAGGCACGTCACCGCGAGCGCCAGCGCCGGCATCAAGGCGGCCGCCGTGCGCCTTAGGAATCGGGCGGGACGATGAGAATCTCTGTCGGTCATTCAGCGAAGCTATATCAATTTATTGACGATTTCGCGTGGGCGCATCGGGGCTGTCAACGGCCAAGGCGGCATTTTCAGGCCATGGGGGTAACCCGAATCCTGCCCGCCGGAGTTATGTTTGGGTCGCGATATGGAAAAATCTGTGACAGTTCCCCACCTGTTTCCGGTATTTTCTGTTGTTTAGGCATGATCTCGGGGCAAACGCTCCGCGCTTGTCCCGAGGGAAAACCGGTAACCACTTTTCCGGATCATGCCGCAAACTAGCGAGACCAGGTCATGACGATCGACGACAAAACCAGAACGGAACTCGAAGCCGCCGTCTTTCGGCGCCTTGTCGAACATCTGCGCTCCCGCACCGATGTTCAGAACATCGATCTGATGAATCTCGCGGGCTTCTGCCGCAACTGCCTGTCCAACTGGCTCAAGGAAGAAGCCGACGCCAAGGGGGCGGTGATGAGCAAGGACGAGAGCCGCGAGGCCGTCTATGGCATGCCTTACGAGACCTGGAAGGCGACCCACCAGGGAACCGCCAGTCCCGAGCAGCTCGCGGCGATGAAAAAGGCCAATCCGGGGCACTGACCGGTAGTTGCCGTCATTCCGGATGGTGCGTCAGCACCAGACCTCAGATGTGCAATTGCACATCGGGGACCTCGAGATTCCGGGTTAGATGCGTTGCATCGCCCCGGAATGACAGAGGGAAAGAGCACGTCGGCTTTCTCCTGTGGGCGCGCTGTGGATGAGTGCGATGTTGCCTTGACGGAAAGCGCGCCACTCTTGAGGGTCATTCTCCAAGGATGCGGTGCGTGATGAAGCGTGCGGCGCTTCCTCTGCCTCAACCCTTAGAGTTCATTCAGGAGTACCCGATGGCCACCACCGCTGCCGCCGTCAAGGAAGAGCCCGCGACGAAATTTGCCAAAGACCAGCTCAAGGCCATCATCGAGCGCATCGAACGGCTGGAAGAAGAGAAAAAGACGATCTCCGACGACATCCGCGACGTCTATGCCGAGGCCAAGGGTAACGGCTACGACGTCAAGGCGCTGCGCACCATCGTGCGCCTGCGCAAGCAGGACGCCAATGAGCGGGCCGAGCAGGAGACCATCCTGGAAACCTATATGCAGGCGCTCGGGATGCTGTGAGGCGCTGACCGGCAGGCCATTTCGGCGCGTGCAAGCGTGGGCAAAAGGCCCTAGACTATTCCGCTCGGTGAAGGAACCGAACGGATGGACGTGCCTGGACCAGAGCGCCGGCTCGCAGCAGTCCTCGCCGCCGACATGGTCGGCTACAGTCGGCTGATGGAGGTCGACGAGACGGGGACACTCGCGCGTCTAAAGACCCATCGGATCGAGCTCATCGATCCGGCCATCGCGAAGAACCGCGGCCGCATCATCAAGACCACCGGCGACGGCATGCTTGTTGAGTTCCACAGCGTTGCCGATGCGGTGCTGTGCGCGACCGAGGTTCAGCGCCGCATGACGCGACGCAACGCGGATGTCGCCCCAGCGCGCTGGATCCAGTTCCGGATCGGCATCAATCTGGGCGACGTGATCGTTGAGGACAACGACATCTTTGGCGACGGCGTCAACGTTGCGGCGCGCCTCGAAATGCTCGCGGATCCCGGGGGCATCTGCGTCTCGGGCGCGGTGCGTGATCAGGTCGGCGACCGACTGGACGATGTCATATTCGAAGATCTCGGCGACCAGAACGTCAAGAATATTGCCCGCCCGATCCGCGTCTTTCGGGTTCGGCTTGACCCAGGCCCAACGACCCCGCCGGAGGCTCTGAAGGACGCGGCGGCGGCGACAACGAGCGCCAAGAAGCAGTCCATCGCTGTGCTGCCGCTTGCCAACATGAGCGGCGATCCGGAGCAGGAGTTCTTCGCGGACGGCCTCACCGAGGACATCATAACGGAGCTGTCCCGTTTCCACGAACTGCTCGTGATCTCGCGCAACTCGACGTTCGTGCATAAGGGCAAGGCGGTGAAGGTGCAGGAGGTTGGGCGCGAATTCGGCGTCGATTACGTCCTCGAGGGGAGCGTGCGAAAGGCGGGCGATCGCATCCGCGTCACCGTGCAGCTGATCGACGCAGAAACCGACCGGCACATTTGGGCCGAGCGCTACGACCGCGAGCTCAAGGATATCTTCGCTCTCCAGGACGAGATGACGCGGGCGATCGTGGCGACGCTCCCCGGCCGCGTCGAAGCCGCCACGCACGACCGGGCGAAGCGCAAGCAGACCGACAACATGGCGGCTTACGAGTGCGTGCTGGCCGCCAAGGTACTGCACCACCGCTCGGTCAGGGAGGATAATGCCGAAGCGCAGCGCCTGCTCGATCGCGCCCTTGCGCTCGACCCAAATTATGCTCACGCCCACGCCTGGAAGGCATGCGTACTGGGCCAGACGTATGTTTATGATTGGTGCGCGGATCGCGACGCAACCTTCAAGCAGCTGGGCGCTGAGCTGGAGATTGCGCTGGCGCTCGATGACAATGACAGCGACGTGCACCGGATTCTCGCGGCGCTAAACCTGATGCGCGATAATCATGACAAAGCCGCCTACCATCAGGAGCGGGCGCTCGCGCTCAACCCCAACTACGACCTTGTCGTTGTGCAGCAGGGCGAGCTTCTGACGTGGCTTGGGCAGCCGGAGGAGGGCATCGACTGGATCAAGAAGGCGATGCGCCTCAACCCGTACCACCCGGAGCGCTTCTGGAACCACCTCGGACGTGCCTACTATTGCGCTGAGAAGTACGCGGAAGCCGCCCAAGCCTTCTCGCGGATCATACGGCCTGACCACACGCATCATGCCTTCCTCGCGGCTACTTTCGCGCAAATGGGCAACGCGGTCGCGGCCGGCGCTCATGCGGCGGAGGTCCTGAAGCGGGAACCGAATTTCTCGGTTTCCGTCTACCTCGCCACCCTGCACTACAAGCGCGAGGTCGACCGCCAGCGCCACGAGGCTGGCCTCCTCAAGGCCGGCCTGCCGGGTTGACCCGGCGCGGATCCGAAAGGATGGAAGGATCGTAAGGCTCAGCGCAACGATGCGGTCCGCAGCACGAAGGACTGCGTCGTCAGCGTTGAAATGGCCGATCCGCTGAATCGATCGCAGCTCAGGCCCATCTGCGGATCGTCCGAGAAGCCCATCGCGATGACCGCCTGCGGCTTGACGAAATGCGCGCTCATCAGGCTCAGATCGGCATCGCCAAGCACGGTTGCGGACATTGACGTGCTGGCGCTCGGTGCCAGCATCATGACGCGCATCCAGGCATCGTCGGCCCTGGAGGCGGCGATCCGCGCCGAGGTCGCTACCGCGCCACCTTGGCCCTGCGCGCCCTTGGCGACGACCAGATCGATAGTGGTGCTGGCGGTTGAATTACGGACCGGCCGGGTGCTGCGGGGAATCGGCGCGCTGGCCGCAACGATATTGGCGCGGTCAACCGGCGAGCTGGAGGCCGGCGCATAGGCCATCGCCTGGTATGCGGCGGGAACACTGGCGGTCGGTTGCGGATCGGCGGAGGCAACCGCCTGGCGCGCGTTGATGGCTGCGACCTGCGCGGGCGTGGCCTGTTTCGGTGTCGCGGGCGTATCGCCCCAGAAGCCGCGGGCGTTGATGATGTCAGCCGGCGTCTGCGGTTTCGCCTCGGTCTTGTCGGCGGCCTGTTTCGATTTTCCCGGCTGCACGGTCTGCATGTCGGCCGAAGCCAGTTGAAGGGTCGAGGCCGCCGGCTTTGAACGCGGCGTCGGCACGGACTCGGCGGGTTTGGCAGCGGCGACGACGACCGGGCCCGGCGCCGCTTTCTCCCGGGCAACGGGAGCGGCTGTGCCTTCATCCTCGTCGTCATTCGATTTGCGCCCGAACAAGCTCGGCTTGCTCACTGTCGCAGCATCATCACCGTTACCGCGCTTTTCGATGTCGGCGCGGGCCAGTTCATATCCCTTCAGCGGGGTGCCATCGGAGGGAATATGCACCGTGCGTCCGTCAGGGAATACGCGGGCCAGCTGATCGTGGGTCATGCGCGGCCAGTGACGGATGCTGCCGGTATCGAGATGGACGAAAGGCGATCCCGATGTCGGGTAGAAGCCCACGCCGCCGCGCTGCAGCCGAAGGCCGGCGTAGCGGATCTGCTCGAGCGGAACGTCCGGAATGAAGAAGTCCATCGCGTGGCCGAGCATATGCTGGCTGAAGCGTGCCACCCCTGACGACCGGCGGCGAAGCATGGCGTTGGTGGCGGGGGAACGGTAGGAGGAGATGATCTGGATCGGTTTCTTGCCGTCGACGTCGCGGTAGACTTCCCAGAGGATGTCGAACAGGTGACGATCCATCGTGGTCTCTTCCTGGCTGCGCCAGTCGCGGAGATAGTGGTTGAGCTGCTTCAGCGCCTCTTCGTCGTAGCGGCCGTCACGCTTGAAGGTGACGGTGAGATCTTCATCGGAATGGGTGTGGTGGAACGAAAGGGTGCGGGTCTCGTTCAGCGCGGTTGCGTCATGGACCGAGCCGGCTCCAGCCAGCAGCAACAAGGAGGTCAGCCCGAATTGATATCCGGCCTTGGGCAAAGACGACAAATTGAATTGGCGTGCGAAACCAGCCAGCACGTATGAGCCCACCCAAAGACGACCGATCGAGGAACTCTCTCGCTACCCCGTGTGGCGAAAGAGGGTAAATGCAGTCTTAACGCGGAAGGGTTAATCGAGATTTACGCCTTCCCCCAAGTCGAAGCGGAAGCTAACCCGCCGAGTGTGGCGAAAAATAGCCCTTTGGTTAATCAGGGTGGAGAATGGTTAATGTCAAAGGCCCCGTCCGAATCGACGAGGCCTTTGATTGTACTCAGTTAATTCAGTCGGCCTGGCCGCTCAGTCGGTTAACGGTCATACACCCGCCGCTGCTGGCGCCGGCCGGGGGGACCGGGAGGTGGCGTCGGCGCGCCAAACAGCCGTTCGAAGAACGAGGGCCCCGACGACCACGAATTGTCGCTGGCAATTCTCACGCCGTCCGGCAGGTTGCCGGCGGGACGGACGTAGTTCGGCTGGGAATGCGCGATCACATTCTCCAGATCCCTGTTCTTGCCGGCGCGAAGCAGCGACAACATGGTGGCGTCGCGGCCATAGACGTCCCGGCGGAATTGCAGCGTGCCCGCGTCATCCACGAACGCCGTCTGGTAGGTGATATTGACCGGTATCGGCGTCGGGAATTTGAGATCGATCTCGCTTTGACCATACATGCCGCGGATCTTCTCCGGCGTGTAATGCGCGTTCGGCTCGGTGATGTTGAGCAGGACCGAGGCGTACATATCCGGATTCTGCACCCGCATGCAGCCGTGACTGAACGCACGCTCTTCCTTGGCGAACAGGTTCTTGTCCGGCGTGTCGTGCTGATAAACCAGGAACTTGTTCGGGAAATTGAAGCGGATGCGGCCGAGCGCGTTTCTTTCGCCGGGCGGCTGCGAAATATGGATGCTGCCGTCGCGGGCGCGGTCAAGCCTCAACCCCATGCGCTCCAGCACGGTCGGATCCTGCTGTAGCGCCGGCAGGTATTCGTTGTAGATGATCGACGGCGGCACGTTCCAGGTCGGGTTGACCGTGATGAACTTCATGGTCTCGGACAACAGCGGCGTGGCGTGGATGCCGGGCTTGCCGGTGACGACGCGGGTGGTCCAGACCTGGGCGCCGTTCTGCATCACCCGCAGCGTATAGTCCGGAATGTTGAGGATCACGTAGGCGTCGCCGATCGACGGCGCGCCGAGATCGCGCGGCAGCCAGCGCCAGCGCTCCATGTTGACGCGGACGATGTCGATCTGGCGGTCCTTGCGCGGGCTGTTCAGCGCCCGCACCGTGGCTGAATCCAGCGCGCCGGTGACGCGCAGGTCGTTGTTGTCCTGGAACCTGCGCACCGCGTCGGCGAGCTTCTCGTCGTAACGGGTATCGTCGCCGGCGTCCGCGAGGCCAAGGCGGGCGCGCAGCTGCGGCACCCGCGGATCCTCTTCCACGATCGCGGCCTGCTTCTTGCGGGCGGGGACGAATTTGAGCACCGGGCCGTCGGCAATCGGGGTGGCCGAGGCTTCGGTCTTGCCACGCAGCTCGGCGAGCTTGGCCTTCAGCGCCAGATAGCCCTTCTGCGGCGGATTGTAGCTGTCGAGCG
>JBKQRS010000241.1:0-15455 GCA_052143915.1 Bradyrhizobium sp. | reverse complement strand
TACTCGGTGCTGTCGCCGTTTGGCCTGGTGCCCGCCGCCACCGCCGGCATCGATGTGCGCGCGCTCATCAAGCACACGCTGGCGATGCTGCGCTCCTGCGGGCCGGACGTGCCGCCACACGAAAATCCCGGCGTACAGCTCGGTCTCGCGATGGGCCTTGCGGGTCTTGAGGGCCGCGACAAGGTGACGATCACCTCTTCCAAAAAGATATCGGATTTCGGCGCCTGGGCCGAGCAGCTGATCGCCGAATCCACCGGCAAGGACGGCAAGGGCCTGATCCCGATCGACGGCGAACCATTGGGCGATGCAGCGCTCTATGGCAAGGACCGGTTCTTCATCGATCTTCGTACCGAAGGCGAAAACGACGCCGCGCACGACGACAAGCTGGCCGCGCTGGAGAAGGCCGGGCATCCCGTGGTGCGCATCGTCATGAAATCGATCGAACATATCGGCCAGGAATTCTTCCGCTTCGAGATGGCGACCGCGGTCGCAGGCTCGGTGCTCGGCATCAATCCGTTCAACCAGCCCGACGTCGAGGCCGCCAAGATCAAGACCCGGGAGCTGACCGCAGCGTTCGAGAAATCCGGCGCGCTGCCGGCGGAAACGCCCGTGATGTCGTCAGTCGATGCCGATCTCTACACCGACGAGAAAAATGCCGCCGATCTGCGCAAGGCCGGCGCCGATGGCGATCTCGGCTCGTGGCTGAAAGCTCACCTCGCACGCACAAGTGCCGACGATTATGTCGCGCTGCTCGCCTATATCGAGCGCGACGCTGCCCATATCGGGGCGCTGCAGAACATGCGGCTCGCAGTGCGCGACAAGCACCATGTCGCGACCTGCGCGGAATTCGGTCCGCGTTTCCTGCATTCGACCGGCCAGGCCTACAAGGGTGGTCCCGACAGCGGGGTGTTCCTGCAGATCACATCCGATGACGCCAGGGATTTGCCGGTACCCGGTCAGAAGGCGAGCTTCGGCGTGATCAAGGCGGCACAGGCGCGCGGCGATTTCGACGTGCTGACCGAGCGCGGCCGGCGCGCGCTGCGCGTGCGTCTCAAGGGCGATCTCGAAGCCGGCCTGAAGGCGCTCGATAGCGCGATCAGATATGCATTGAATTAGAGTTCTGGTCATGACCAAGGGATCGAAGACCCCGGACTCGATCACCTCTCGCTTTGGGAGAGGGGTACACCAATTCCTGCAACTACAATTTAGGAACTCCACATGCAGCTCGGCATGATCGGCTTGGGGCGGATGGGCGGCAATATCGTCCGCCGGCTGATGCGGCACGGACATAGGACTGTCGTCTACGACAAGGACCCCAAGGCCGTCGCCGCGATAATGGCCGATGGCGCGCTCGGCTCGGCCGCGCTGGAGGAATTCGTCAGCAAGCTCGAGAAGCCGCGCACCGCCTGGGTGATGCTCCCCGCCGGCAAGATCACCGAAGCCACCATTGATGCCCTGGCCAGACTGATGGAGAGCGGCGACGTCATCATCGACGGTGGCAACACGTTCTGGCAGGACGACGTACGCCGCGGCAAAGCGCTGAAGGAGCGCGGCATCCATTATATCGACGTCGGCACGTCCGGCGGCGTCTGGGGCATCGAGCGCGGCTATTGCATGATGATCGGCGGCGACAAGGCGGTGGTCGACCGCCTCGACCCGATCTTCGCGGCGCTGGCGCCGGGCATCGGCGATGTCCCGCGCACGGAAGGTCGCGAGGGGCGCGATCCGCGCGTCGAGCAGGGCTATATCCACGCAGGTCCGGTCGGCGCCGGGCATTTCGTCAAGATGGTTCACAATGGCATCGAATATGGCCTGATGCAGGCCTATGCCGAAGGCTTCGACATTTTGAAGAACGCCGATATCGAGGCGCTGCCGGCGGAGCACCGCTTCGATCTCGACATCGCCGACATTGCGGAAGTATGGCGGCGCGGCAGCGTGATCCCCTCCTGGCTGCTCGATCTCACGGCTTCGGCACTCGCCAAGGCTCCCGCACTGGAGACCTATTCCGGATTTGTCGAAGACTCCGGAGAAGGCCGCTGGACCGTCAACGCCGCGATCGATGAAGCGGTCCCGGCCGAGGTTCTGACGGCGGCATTGTTCGCGCGCTTTCGCTCGCGCAAGGAACACACCTTTGCGGAAAAGATCCTCTCCGCGATGCGCGCCGGCTTCGGTGGCCACCAAGAACCGAAAAAGCCCGGCTCGAAGGCCTGAGACAGATGACGGTCACTCAAGCAGAGCAAAAAAGGCCCGATCCCTGCAGCATCGTGATCTTCGGTGTGACCGGCGATCTCGCGCACCGGCTGGTGATCCCGGCGCTCTATAACCTCGCCGTCAACGACCTGCTGCCGGACCATTTCTGCATCGTCGGCATCGCCCGCAAGAGCATGTCCAGCGAGGAATTGACCAGCAGCCTGATGAAGGGTTTGCACCAATTCGCCACCCGCAAGGTGGACGACGTTGTTGCCAGGCGCCTGTTGGGATGCGTCACTTGCATCGAGGCCGATCCAAGAGAGCCGGCATCGTTCGATGCGATGCGCGCACAGCTCGACGAACTGGAAGCCACGCGGAGGACGGGCGGCAACAGGCTGTTTTATCTGGCGACGCCGCCGAACTCCTTCCTGCCGATCAGCAAGGAACTCGGTCGCACCGGCATGCTGACCGAGAACGGTGCCTGGCGGCGGCTGGTGGTGGAAAAGCCGTTCGGCACGGATCTCGCCTCGGCGAAGGCGCTGAACAGCGAATTGCTGAAGCTCGTCGACGAGCATCAGATTTACCGGATCGACCACTATCTCGGCAAGGAAACGGTACAGAACATCCTGGTGCTGCGCTTCGCCAACGGCATGTTCGAACCGATCTGGAATCGCAATCACATCGACCATATTCAGATTACCGTTGACGAGAAGATCGGCGTCGGCCATCGCGGCAGTTTCTACGACGCGACCGGCGCGCTGCGCGACATGGTGCCGAACCACCTGTTTCAACTGCTGTCGCTGGTCACGATGGAGCCGCCGGCGAAATTCGATGCCCACGCGGTCCGCTCGGAGAAAGCCGAGGTGCTGGCGGCGATCCAGATCCAAAGCGAGGAAGAGGCACTGCGCAATTCAGTGCGCGGACAATATCGGGCCGGCACGGTCGGCGACACCGAGATCGAGGATTATCGCAGGACCAAGGACGTCCACCCCGGCAGCACCACGGAGACCTATGCTGCGCTGAAACTGACGATCGACAACTGGCGCTGGGCCGGCGTGCCATTTTATCTCCGCACCGGCAAGGCGCTCGGCGTGAAGCGAACCGAGATCGCGATAAAGTTCAAGCAGGCGCCGTTCGCCATGTTCCGCGATACGCCCGTGGACCGGCTGTCGCAGAATTTTCTCATCATCAGTACCGAGCCGACCGAGGGCATTGCACTGCAGTTCAATACCAAAGTGCCGGGACCCACCATCTCGATCGACGGCGTCGAAATGAAGTTCCGCTACAAGGATTACTTCAACGCCGAACCCTCTACCGGTTATGAAACCCTGATCTACGACTGCATGATCGGCGACAACATCCTGTTTCAGCGCGCCGACAGCGTCGAGGCCGGATGGCAGGCGGTGCAACCGTTTCTGGACGCCTGGAGCAAGGCGGGCGCCAAGGGGCTGAAGATCTACGATCCCGGCAGCGAAGGCCCCGAAGAGGCCAACGATCTCCTGGAGCGCGACAGCCGAAGCTGGCGGAAACTGGCCTGACGATGGCGGGCGGCGGTCATCGCGAATTCATCAGGGTCGCCGACGCCGCGGCACTCGCCGAGACCGCTGCAGATCGCGCGTTGGCAAGGATCGCTGCAAACCGAGACCGGGTAGCGATCTGCCTGACCGGCGGATCGAGCCCGAAACAGCTCTACCGGCTGCTTGCGACCGATCCCTATCGCCACCGGATTCCCTGGGACCGCGTTCATTGGTTCATCGGCGACGACCGCTTCGTCCCTGCCAACGATCCGCTCAACAATATGGGCATGGTGCGGGAGATCTTTCTGGACCGCTTCGCGCCACCGGCCAACATCCATCCGATTCCGACCGATGCCGCCAATCCCGACGAAGCAGCCCGGCTTTACGAACGCGCACTGCAATCTTTCTATGGCGCGCGTGAGCTGGATCCCGCCCGGCCGTTATTCGATCTGGTGCTGATGGGCGTCGGGCCGGACGGTCATACGGCCTCGCTATTTCCGGATTATCCGGGCCTCGAGGAGACCAGGCGCTGGGTGGTCGGCGTGCCCAAGGCACACGTCGAACCGTTCGTTCCCAGGGTGACGTTGACCTTGCCCGCGCTTTCCTCCTGCCGTGAAATGCTGTTCGAGGTTGCAGGCAAGGAGAAACGCGAAATTCTGACGCGTCTCGCCACTGATATGAAGCTTCCGGCGAACCGCGCGCGTTCCCTGGGCGAGACCGTCTGGCTTGTAGACAAGGCCGCGCTCGGCGGAGAATCTTCGTGAGCGTGGAGAGCTCAAAGCCTGCGTGCGCATTGATCGTGATGGGCGTGTCGGGCTCGGGCAAGAGCACGATCGCGGCCAAACTCGCCGAGCGGCTATCCTGGACCTTCGAGGATGGCGACCGGTTTCACCCCGCGAGCAACGTCGCCAAGATGAGAGCCGGCCAGCCCCTCACCGACGAGGACCGCTGGCCCTGGCTGCAGGCGATCGCCGATGAGATCGACGGTGCCTGCCGGACCGGCGGGCATGCCGTGATCGCCTGCTCCGCGCTGAAGCGCGCTTACCGCAGCGTGCTCGTGCATGACAGACGCGACGTCCGCATCGTCTTTCTCAGCGGCACGCAAGCCCTGATCGCGGACCGGCTCGCCCGGCGCAAAGGCCATTTCATGCCGCCGGGGTTGTTGGACAGCCAGTTCAGGACGCTGGAGCCGCCGGCCGCGGACGAAAACGCCGTCACCGTGTCGATCGATGCTTCGGTCGACGCCATCATCGAAGACATCGTCCGGCAACTCGGGCTTGGCCCGGTCGATGACGCCATACCCGGCAGGAACCGCGCATGACACCCATCGCCCTTGTTGTCTCCGACGTCGACGGCACGCTCCTGACAAAGGACAAGACGCTGACCGACGGCGCGAGGGGCGCGGTGCGGCGGTTGCACGAGGCCGGCATCGGTTTCACCATCACTTCGAGCCGACCCACCATCGGCATGCGGTTTCTGGTCGAGCCGCTGCAGATCGCGCTGCCGGTCGGAGCCTTCAACGGCAGTTGCATCGTCGATCCCCAACTGAACCCGATCGAGCAGCACCTGATCCCGGCGTCCGCAGCACAACGCTGCCTCGATATGCTGAACCAATTCGGGGCCGATATCTGGCTGTTCACAAGCGATCTCTGGCTCACCCGCAACGCCGACGGCGAATACGTCCCGCACGAAAAGCGCGCCATCCGGGCCGATCCGACCATCGTCACGGATTTTGCGCCCTATCTGGCATCGGCCTGCAAGATCGTCGGCGCCAGCGCCGATGCGGCGCTGCTGCAACGCTGCGAAGTCGCGATGCAACAGGCGCTGGGCGCGCAGGCGACGGCGGTACGGTCGCAAAGCTATTATCTCGACGTCACCCCGCCCGACTGCAACAAGGGCACCTTCGTGCAGGCGATGGCCCGGCGCCTGGGCATCCCGCTGGATGCGGTCGCCACCATCGGCGACATGCAGAACGACCTCGCGATGTTCCGGACGAGCGGCATCTCTTTCGCCATGGGCAACGCCACCGACGACGTCAAGAAGGCCGCGACCCATGTCACGGCCTCGAACGAGGACGAGGGTTTCGCGACGGCGATTGAGATGATTCTAGGCAACAGCGGGGCGGGGTAAATCGATAGTCCTGGTCGCCCGACCGATTGTGTCAACCGCAACAGTTTCGTGTTCCGCGCGAAGGATCGTGCTTGATCCATGTCAACGAACGATCGCGCCGACAATGGTTGAAAGCAATCGAGGCTGAACAACTCAGCCACCTCATCCGTCCCCCGACGACCAGGGATTCGAGACGCAGATATCGCAGGTATCGGCGTCATCTCCTGTCCGGCTTGGGCAGGCCGCCGCCATCCTCCAGCGCACGGGCGCGCGGCCGGTCAGATCCAACCCATCACGCCGTTCGAAAGGAAAAAGCCATGACCATCAGAGACAGAAAAGCACACCTCGTGGGTGGCGGCATCGGCTCCCTCGCTGCGGCTGCTTTCATGATCCGGGATGGCGGCCTGCCGGGCGGCAACATCACGATTTACGAAGCCTTGCCGGTACTGGGCGGAAGCCTCGACGGCGGCGGCAATCCCGAAGATGGCTACACCCTGCGCGGTGGGCGCATGCTGACGACCGACAATTATGAATGCACCTGGGGATTGTTCAAATCGATCCCATCCTTGGTCAATCCGGGCAAGACCGTGTTCGACGAGACGGTTGCTTTCAACCAGAAGATCAAGGCGCATTCGCAGGCGCGTCTGGTCGACCGCAACCGCGCCATCGTCGACGTGACATCGATGGGTTTCTCGATGGCCGACCGGATGGAGCTGCTCAAACTGATGACGGCGAGCGAGGCGGAACTGGGCAGCGACCCGATCTCCGACTGGCTCTCGCCGGAATTCTTTACGACCAGGTTCTGGTACATGTGGGCAACGACCTTTGCCTTTCAGCCCTGGCACAGCGCAGTCGAGTTCAAGCGCTACCTGCACAGGTTCATCAAGGAGTTCTCCCGCATCGAAACGCTCGCGGGAGTAAAGCGCACCGTCTTCAATCAATATGACTCGCTGGTTCGACCGCTTCAGGCATGGCTTTCGGAAAAGGGCGTGAATTTCCGGAAGGGCTGCGTTGTCACCGACTTCGATCTCGCTTCCGAGGCTGGCAAGGTTGCCGTCCGGGCGATCAAATTCAGGCGCGCCGGCAAGAGCGAGATCGAGGCCGTTGCGGTCGGCGCCGACGACCTGGTTTTCTTCCAGAACGGCTCGATGACCGACGCATCGAGCTTCGGTTCAATGACGCGGGCTCCCGACCAACTGACCAAGCAGGATAGCGGCGGCTGGACGCTGTGGGGAAAACTGGCCGAAGGCCGTCCGGAGTTTGGCAACCCCGCGGCGTTCAACAGCAGCATTCCCGAATCCTGGTGGGAATCCTTCACCGTGACGCTGAAGGATACCGCCTTTTTCGACAAGATGGAGGCGTTCTCGGGCAACAAGGCTGGCACCGGCGGCCTGGTGACGTTCAAGGATTCCAGCTGGCTGATGTCGGTGGTGTTGGCGCACCAACCGCATTTCGCCAATCAGCCCGCGGACGTTCAGGTATTCTGGGGATACGCCCTGCACCCGGATCGGATCGGTGATTTCGTGGCCAAGCCGATGTCGGAATGCACCGGCACCGAGATTCTCCACGAGCTTTGCGGTCACCTCAACTTCGATCGCAAGACCTTCGCCAAGGCTACCTGCATTCCGTGCCACCTGCCCTACATCACCAGCATGTTCATGCCCCGTGCGCCGGCTGACCGGCCGCTGCCGGTTCCCAAATCGTCGAAGAATCTGGCCTTCGTCAGCCAGTTCGTCGAAATCCCCGAGGAGGTCGTGTTCACGGTCGAATATTCGGTCCGGGTCGCCCAGATGGCGGTCTACGAACTGCTCGGGATCGACCGCGAGATTCCGCCAATCCTGCATCACGACAAGTCACTGGAGGTCAATTTCGACGCGGTGATCAAGGCCTTCAAATGAAGGCTCGGCGTTCGCCAAATATCGTCCCGGCCACGCCGAGTGTAGCGAGCGCGAGCCGGGACGACGATGGTCCCCTCACTTCGACCGCTGCTGCGCCGGCTTCTCCACCGGCTCCTTGGCATCGCCGAGATTATGCGCAGTATTGATCAGCGCGATGTGAGTCAGGGCTTGCGGGAAATTTCCGGTCTGACGGCCCGCGCCGGAATCGAATTCCTCCGCCAGCAGGCCGAGGTCGTTCGCGACCGCGACCACACGGTCGAACAGCGCCCGGGCCTTGTCGATCTCGCCAGCCAGCACAAAGGCGTCGGCGAGCCAGAGGGTGCACGCGAGAAACGCGCCCTCGATCGGTTGCCGCTCATCGGAGATTTCGCGCGGATCGTGCCGCAGCACGAGTCCACCCCGCATCATGTGCTGTTCGATCGCGGCGAGCGTGCCGCGGACGCGCGGATCGGTCGCCGGGAGGAACCCGACCGATGGCAGCAACAGGATGCTGGCATCGAGCCATTGCGACCCGTAGGATTCGACAAAGGTGTTTTGCGCGGCATCGAAGCCCTTTTCGCAGACCTCGCGATGGATGGTATCGCGCAAAGTACGCCAACGCTCGAGCGGCGCCTTGAAGCCGAACCTTTCCGCGCTCTTGATGCCGCGATCGAACGCGACCCATGTCATCACCTTCGAGGAGACGTAGTGCCGGCCCGCGCCGCGGCGCTCCCAGATGCCGTTGTCCGGCTGGTTCCACACTTCCGCCAGGTGGTCGAGCACGATGCATTCGAGATCCCACGTCCCGTCATCGAGCTTCAGCTCGGTCATCCGCGTCTGGTGGAATGCATCGATCAACTCGCCGTAAACGTCGAGCTGCAACTGTGCATGGGCGGCGTTGCCGATCCGAACCGGTTGCGCACCTTCATAACCGGGCAGCCAGCCCGCTTCCCACTCCAGCAAGCGGCGCCGGCCCATGATGCCGTACATGATTTGCATGTTCGCCGGCGACCCCGCCACCGCGCGCAAGAGCCAGTTGTGCCAGGCGGAAGCTTCCTCGGTGTAGCCTGAATTCATCAGCGCCAGCAGCGTGAAGGTCGCGTCGCGCAGCCAGCAAAACCGGTAATCCCAGTTCCTGCTGCCACCGAGCTTTTCCGGCAGCGATGTCGTGGGCGCGGCGACGATGCCGCCGGTCGGCGCATAGGTCAGCGCTTTCAGCGTGATCAGCGAGCGCATCACGAGGTCGCGGTTTTCACCCGCATAGGTGCAATGGCTGCACCAGTCGATCCAGAAACCCTCGGTATCCTGCAATGCCTGCGCGGGGTCGATCGGCTTTGGCAGCGGCAGATGCGAGGGCCCGTAGGTGAACACAAAAGGAATGACCTCGCCTTCGTTCACCTCGAATTCGGCCACCGTCGTCATGTCCTTGCCACGCGTCTTGACCGGCGTTCGCAGCACCGTCATGTCCTGCCCGCAGATCGCCAGCAGCACGCCGTCCTCGGTGCGCCTGACCCAGGGAATATCCGCCCCGAAGCCGAAGCGGATCACAAGCTCCATCTGCAGCTTCACCTTGCCCGCGATGCCGCGCACCAGGCGGACGATATCGGAGGCGTTGCCGCGCGGCGGCATGAAATCGATCACAGCGACGATGCCGTTTGCGGTCTCAAAACGCGTCTCAAGGATCAGTGTATCGTCCCAGTAATGGCGCGAGGCGTGCGTGACATCTTCCGCAGGCGCGATCAGCCATCGGCCATTCTTGCGCGTGCCGAGCAAGGCCGCGAAACACGCGTCGGAATCGAATGCGGGCCAACACAGCCAGTCGATCGAGCCGTCGCGGCCAACCAGCGCTGCGGTTTCGCAGTCGCCGATCAGTCCATAGTCTTCTATTCTGCTGGACACATTCTTCACCGGCTGAAATTCGGCGCCTCAGGCCATTGCGCGCGCCCTCTCGCGGATCGCGATTTCGAGAGCGGGAACATCGATCGCCTTGGCAATACCGTCGATCGCAATCGGCAGCCGCTGCCGCCAGTTCGGGTGCTCGTTCACGGTGCCGGGGATGTTGGGCTGGTCGATCACGCCCAACAGATCCTCCAGCGAAATCGCCAGCAGACGGGATCTGGTTTTCGCCAGAAAGCCCGCGACCGCATAGAGATCATGACGGTCGATGGCATGATGGTGCAGCACATCGCTCAGCATCGTCAGCGCATGCCAGCGGGCGTCGTCGCTCTCGCCGGGATCGATCCCGAGCGACCGTTTCAGCTTGAGATCGCTGAACGAACGCCAGCCCGCATAGGTCGAGAGGTCGTGGGTATTGAAGGTGACGAGCGCATCCGGGGCATAATGGTCGATGCCGCGAAACGCGCCGCGGTCGTCGCGCTCGAACATCATCACCTGGTAGGACCAGATCCCCCACTCCGCCATCTTCTCGCGAAAGCCTTCGGGCACGGTACCGAGATCCTCGCCGATCACCACGCAAGCGTGGGCGACGCTCTCCTGCGCGGTCGCCGCCAGCAGCGCCTCGAACGGCATTTGCACATACACCCCATTATTGGCGGCAAAGCCGTGCGGCACGAGGTAGAGCCGCTTCAGGCCCAGCACGTGATCGAGCCTGATCGCGCCGGCGTAGCGCATCGAAGCCCGCAGCATCTCCCGGTACGGTTCGAACGACTGCAGCTCGAGACCCGCGGCGTTGAACCCGGCAAGCCCCCAGTTCTGGCCGGCAAGATTCAAGGGATCCGGCGGCGCACCGACGGCGAGATGGCGGGAAATCGCCGCCTGCTCGTTCCAGGCATCGAAGCCGTCGGATTGCACCCCGACCGCGACATCGAGGTAGAGGCCGACCTCCATGCCAAGCCTGCGCGCGAGATTCCGGCAGGACCGCAATTGCCGGTCCGCCGTCCACTGCACAAACTCGACGAATTCGATCTCGGCGGCGTCCGGTCCCTGACGCAATTCGGCGCATCTGGCCTCATCGGGCTGCCGCCATGGCTCCGGCCATTCCCACCACGGCTTGTTGAATTTGTGCCGCAGCACCTCGAAGCAGGCAAAGCGCGACAGAAACGGCGCGCGCTCGGCGCGAAACGCGTCGAAATCCTGTTGGCGGCCGGCTGACGGATGCGTCCTGAATTTCTCAAAGGCAGCACGCAGTGCGCGCCATTTCAATTCGGCGACCCCCCTGTAGTCGACGATATAGCCTTCCCTCAGGCGCGCGATGGCGCTGGCGCCCTCGGCGAGCGCGCCGAGTCGAAATTCAGGGATTTTTTCAACATCGACATAGAGCGCATTGAGAAACAGCCGGCTGTTCGGCGAATAGGGACTGCAATCGGCAGGCCGGTCATCGAACAGAGCGTGCAACGGATTGAGACCGATGCCATCGGCTCCCAGATGGCCCGCCAATTCGATCAGCGCTTCGAGGTCGGTAAAGTCGCCGATGCCCCAGTTGCGCGCCGAGCGGACGCCATAGAGCTGGACCGCCACAAGCCAGCCCCGGTCGAAATCGCCTCGATATGCCCGGGGCGGCGAGACCATCAGGGGCGCCTCTTCCGTGACGGCGGAAGCGTCGGTCAGATGCAGCCGGTAGGAACCTTCGGGCAAACCGGCAGGCCAGGCGATGGTGCGATCATCCGCTTGCCCTTGCGCGATCACCCGTTGACCGGCGACGATCTTCCAGTGCAGCGGCGGCGTTGCGGCCTCGTTGAGTTCGGTCCGCGCCGGTTCACCGGACCGGATCACCACCAGCTCGCGGAGAAACCGGTAAGGTGCCCGCACCGGCAGGGCATCGAGGATGATCTTCAACGCCACGGCATCGGTCACATGGGCGTGACCCTGGCCGTCCACAAATTCGGTCTGGATACCCAGCTCTCTGGCTCTGGAAAAAAGGTCCATTCGGCACGCCATTTGCACACAACGGCAGGGCACCGTCGCGAATTCTGTAGATATAGGAATAGGATAACCGTGTTTAACGCTCACGCCTCCCCACCGTTCCCCGGGAACCAATGCCAGGGGAACGGCTTTCTATATATGTCCCGAGCATCTCCTTTCGCGCAAACGAAATGGGACGTCTTTTGCATTCCAGCGGCATCAGCGTGAACAAAACAACTCAAACTGTCGAGAGCGCTGCGAGCAGCGCTACCATTCGACATGAAGATACCCATAATACCGTCCTGCTCTTTCATGGCCTGGCGGGCGGGGCGCTATGATGAATCTGATGTCGTCGATCGATACCAAGGAAGTGCCGCCGGCCACCGCGCTGCAGGGCGACGAGCTTTGGTACAAGGACGCCATCATCTATCAGCTTCACGTCAAGGCCTTCGCCGACAGCAACAATGACGGCATCGGCGATTTCGCAGGCCTCACCGAAAAGCTCGACTATCTGCAAGACCTCGGAGTGACCGCGCTCTGGCTGCTGCCTTTCTATCCCTCACCCGGCCGCGATGACGGCTATGACATCGCCGACTACGGCGCCATCAATCCCGATTTCGGGACCATGAAGGACTTCCGCCGCTTCATCGTCGAAGCCAAGCGGCGGGGTTTGCGCGTCATCACCGAACTCGTCATCAATCACACCTCCGACCAGCATGACTGGTTCAAGCGCGCCCGCCGCAGCGACCCGAAGTCGAGCGCGCGCAATTGGTATGTCTGGAGCGACACCGACCAGAAATATTCGGGCACGCGGATCATCTTCACCGACACCGAGAAATCCAACTGGACCTGGGATCCCGAGGCCGGGCAATTCTACTGGCATCGCTTCTTCTCGCATCAGCCGGACCTCAACTTCGACAATCCGCGCGTGGTCAGCGCGATGGTCCAGGTGATGAAGCGCTGGCTCGACACCGGCGTCGACGGCTTCCGCCTCGACGCCATCCCCTATCTGTGCGAGCGCGACGGCACCAACAACGAGAACCTGCCGGAGACCCACGCCGTCATCAAACGGCTGCGCGCCGAGCTCGACGCTTATGCCAGGGGCAAGGTGCTGCTGGCGGAAGCCAATCAATGGCCCGAGGATGTGCAGGAATATTTCGGCAGCGGCGATGAATGCCATATGGCCTATCATTTTCCGCTGATGCCGCGGATCTACATGGCGATCGCCCAGGAAGACCGCTTTCCCATCACCGACATCCTGCGCCAGACGCCGGATATTCCGGCCAATTGCCAGTGGGCGCTGTTTCTGCGCAACCATGACGAACTGACGCTCGAAATGGTCACCGACGTCGAGCGCGACTATCTCTGGTCGACCTATGCCAATGACCCGCGCGCGCGCATCAATGTCGGCATTCGGCGGCGGCTCGCGCCGCTGATGGACAACGACCGGCGCAAGATCGAGTTGATGAACTCGCTGCTGCTGTCGTTTCCGGGAACGCCGATCATCTATTACGGCGACGAAATCGGCATGGGCGACAATATCTATCTTGGCGACCGCAACGGCGTACGCACGCCGATGCAATGGACGCCGGACCGCAATGGAGGGTTCTCCCGTGCCGATCCCGCGCGGCTCTACGCCCCCATCATCATGGATTCGGTCTACGGCTATGAATCGGTCAATGTCGAGGCCCAGTCCCGCAGCCTGTCGTCACTACTGAGTGCGAACAAGCGGCTGATTTCGGTGCGCAAGTCGACCTTGGCGTTCGGCCGCGGCAGCATGACGTTCATCCGCCCGGTCAATCGCGCGGTGCTCGCCTATGTCAGGCAGCTTGGCGACGAGGTCATTCTCTGCGTCGCCAACCTGTCGCGATCGGCGCAAGCCACCGAGCTCGACCTTTCGGCCTGGAAGGATCGTGTTCCCCTGGAAATGCTGGGCCGCACCCGCTTCCCGGCGATCGGCGAACTGCCCTATATGATCACGCTGGCGCCCTACGGCTTCTACTGGTTTCAGCTCCGCGAGCGCGACAGGTCGGAGCACGTCGCGCCGAGCATCGTGCCCGAATTTGAAACTCTCGTCGTGCCGCTCGGCGCGACCTGGGTGTCGCTGGCCCGCACCCGCAGTGTATTCGAATGCGATGTATTGCCCGGGCATCTGGCCCGAACCCGCTGGTATCCCGAACGTTCGGCTGAGGCCATTCATCCGACCCTGATCTCGGCCATTCCGTTTTGCGACATTGGCGATAACCGTCCCTGGCTTGCGTTTTTTGAAGCGACGCAGGGGGACGTCACGACGCGTTATGTGTTGCCGATGCAGATCGAGTGGGTGCGCTTCGACCGCGAGCGTTACAATCAGAACGCCCTTGCGGCGGTGCGTCAGGGCGCGCGGGAAGGAACTTTGCTGGACGTTGCGACCGACTACATCTTCATCGCGCTCCTGCTCCGCAATCTCCGCGAGGCCCTGAACGTCGAAGACAACGGCTTGCGTCTTGAGTTCAGGCCGACCAGCAGATTCTCGGACAGGCAGATCAAACAGCCCGAGCAGATCCGCAGCCTCGAAACCGATCAATTCAACAGCACCGCGCTGGTGGATCGCGACTATGTCGTCAAGATTTACCGGAGACTCGAGTCCGGCAGCCATCCCGAGATCGAGACCGGGCGGTTTCTGACCGAGGTTGCGGGCTTTGCCAACGCGCCCGCAATGCTCGGCAGCGTGGAGCTGATCGAGGGCAACACCAGGAGCGCGGTCGCGGTCGTTCATGCGCTTGTTGAAAATCAGGGTGATGCCTGGGCTGTGACAGCGGCGTATCTCGACCGCTTTGTCGACGAACAGCGCGTGCTGGCGGCCAGCGAACATCCCGGCGAGAGCGAGGAGCAGGTCCCCTACCTCCGCTACATGTCGCAAATGGGAAAACGCGTCGCCGAGATGCACCTCGCGCTCGCCACCGCCAGCGAGCTTACCGATTTTGCGCCTGAACCGATCCGGTCTGCGGATGTGCAGCAATGGATCGAACGTGCCGCGGCACGTGCGGAAGGTGTCTTCGATGCTCTGGAACAACAGCGGGATAAATTAAGCGAGGCGGATCGCCCGCTTGTCGATCAGACGCTGGCACAACGCGCGACCTTGCATGACCGCCTGGCGCTGCTTCCGCCCGACATCGACGGCCTGAACATCCGTCATCACGGCGACCTCAATCTCGGCCGAATGCTGACCGTCAGGGACGACATCTGTATCACCGGCTTTGAGGGTGATCTCCACCGGCCGCTTGAGGAGCGGCGGCGCAAGGCGCCCGCCGCGCGCGACGTTGCCAGCCTGATCCGGTCGATCGAATATTCGGCAGCCGCTGCACTGGAGCGTGCACTCAAGCTGGCGCCGGATGAGCAGGGCAGGCTCGGGATGGCGCTCGTGGAATGGGTCGACCGCTCGACCGCAGCTTTTCTTGCCGCCTATCGTGAAATCATGACAAATTCACCTCTGTGGCCTGCGTATCCTCAGGCCAGAGGACAAATACTGGACTTCTTTGTGCTTGAAAAAATACTCGACGAGATCGAATACGAGTTGCTGCAAAGGCCCGAAGGGCTGCGGGTCGCGCTGACCGGCATGCTTCGGCTTTTGTCCCGGTGTACAAACGAGGCCTCATGACCAAGCTTTCCGCCGAGGCCTATGCGATCGTGGAAGGCCGTCACTCCGATCCCTTTCAGTATCTCGGCCCTCATACCGAGGGCGACAGGACCGTGGTACGCGCATTCCTGCCGGACGCATCGAAGGTCGATGCGGTCGACGAGCATGGCGAAGCTGCGGCGCTGACGCGCATCCACAATGACGGGCTATTCGCAGGTCCCCTTCCGAACGGCTCCAAGTGGTACCAGCTGCGCGCCCGCTTCGGCGAGACCGTCGTCGATC
>JBKQRS010000240.1:0-5709 GCA_052143915.1 Bradyrhizobium sp. | reverse complement strand
CTAGTGCGATCCAATCGCCAGCAGATGGTCCAGCCGCTGGCGCATTTCCTTCTGCAGGTCGAAATCCGGCCGGCCGAACGCCGCATTGCGGCGGGCGATGAAGTCATCCTGCTCGCGCTGCATGGCGCGGCCGGCGCGGAGGCTTTCGCTGGTGGCCTCGCGGACGACCCTGGTATTCACGGCACTGATCTCGCGGTCGAGATTGGCCAATTCGGGGTTGGCGCAGATCGCCTTCTCGACCGGGCGTCTGGCGGTGGCGCAGTTGAAGCTCGGCCTGTTGTTGACGGCAATCAGCGCACCCAGGCGCTCCACTTCGAGCGCCAGCGACCTGTAATTGCTCCTTGCGACGGCATGAGCCGGATTGAGCTTGAGCGCGGCGGCGAAATCGGCCAGCGCGCGCGGCCGGTCACCCTTCCGGCGCCAGAGCTCGCCCCTGGCATTGAAGCTGTCGGCCAGCGTCGGATCGAGCCGGAGCGCCGTATCGTAGTCACCGATCGCGCGGTCGATCTGGTCCTTGCGGTCGTAGACGGCGGCGCGCGCGACCAGAGCCTTGACGCGGTCGGGCTTGGCGGTCTTGTCGTTGTCGATCAGCGCGCCGCACGCCGCTATGATCTTGTCGTCGTCGCCGGCCGCAACGGCAGCAACGCAAGGCGCAGGGTCGACCTGCTGGACCGGGGCGGGTTCGGTGCCGGTCGCGAATGCCTGGTGCACAGGCGCTGCCCATGCCAGCAACGCGACGACCGTTGTCATGGTTTTGCAGCCAGCCCGCATGGCCTCTCCGATAAAGCACCTTCGATAGCAGATAAACCTAGCGCACCCCGCGCCGATCAGCCACTACGCTATGGTACGGCGCCACAGCCTGTCGTACGTGGGCATTCGATTGCCGGGCGCCGTGAGTCGCTTGTTGATTCCCGACCGATACGCCGGATAGTTATCCGGTTGATAGATTTGCAGGCATCGTCAGTAAATTGCCGAAACCAGCATTAAGGGATATTGGGAGCCATGACCGTCTTGATCGATCAGAACACTACTATGCGCGCCGGGGCGCCGGCGGGCACACGATATTTCTATTTCTATATGGCACTGTCATGCGCGGCGGTCGCATTCCTCGGATTCGCGCCGACCTACTGGCTACCGCTGGCATCGCACTCGTTCCCGTCGTTGCCGGTCATCCATGTTCACGGCATGCTGTTTTTCGCCTGGTCCCTGTACTTTGTGTTTCAGACCTGGCTCGCCGCATCGGGCCGGATCACGCGGCACCGGGCATTCGGAATGTTCGGCGTGTCGTTCGCGACCGCGATGACCATTTTGGGCTTCCTGGCCACGGTCAGCGCCATGAAACGTGCTGCCGCGACCGGACAAGCCGATGAGGGGATCGCATTTTCGATCGTTCCGCTCAGCGGCATCCTGTTCTTTGCCGTGGTCATTGCACTCGCGGTCACCGCCACCCGCCGGCCGGAGACGCACAAGCGACTGATGCTGCTCGCCGGCATCTCGATCCTGGATGCGCCGGTGGCCCGCTGGTTTATTGTCTTTCTGGCCCCGCCCGGCGCCGCGGCTGGCCCACCGCCGGTCCCGGTCACCATCCCGCCGGCGCTGGTCGCCTGCCTGCTACTCGTGGTCGCGATCGTCCACGACTGGCGCACACGCGGCCGTCCGCATCCAGCCTACGTCTATGGCGGCCTTGCGCTGGTCGCCGTGAAGGTCCTGAACTGGCCGATCAGTATGACGCCGGCGTGGCATTCCCTTGCAGGAGGAATATTGGCGCTCGCGCAATAGCGCGAGCCGCCTCGCAGCTTTATTTCTGCATCTTCGAGCGTGGATCAGGTCTTCAGCGTAATGCCGCCATCGACCACCAGTTCGATGCCGGTGACGTATTTCGATTCGTCGGAAGCGAGAAACAGCGCCGCGTTGGCGACATCCCAGGCGTCGCCCATGTACCCCATCGGCACCTGGGCGTCGCGCGCGCGCCACATCGCCTCGACGTCGCCTCCGGCATAACTCGCCGCCAGCCCCGCGGAGTGCGCCACCATCGGTGTCTTCATCAGGCCCGGCAAAATCGCGTTGACCCTGATGTTCTTTGCCGCGAATTCGACGGCCGTGGTCCGCGTCATCTGGTTCATCGCGGCCTTGGTCGTCGCGTAGGTGACGTAGGATATTCCGAGATGCCGGATCGAGGCGATCGATGAAATATTGATGATCGAGCCACCGCCCTGCTTCGCCATCACCGGGATGACGTGTTTCATGGCAAGGAAGGCGCTTTTGAGATTGACGGCGAACACCCGATCCCAGTCCGCTTCCGACACGTCGACCACGCTTCCGGTTTCGGCAATACCGACATTGTTATCGAGCACGTCGATGCGGCCGTAGGCCTTCAGGCATGCGGCCGCCATCGCCTCAACGTCGGCGGCACGCGATGCGTCCGCGGTGAACGCGATCGCCCTGCCGCCCTCGGAGGCGATGATCCCGGCGGTTTCCTCGGCGGCGGCGGCGTTTCGATCGACGCAGAACACCTGCGCGCCCTGGCGCGCAAAGGTCACGGCGGTCGCCTTGCCGTTGCCCCAGCCCGGCCCGATCGAACCGGCGCCGACCACCAACGCTGTTTTCCCCTTGAGACGTTCCACGCGAGTCCTCCCTCTCTTGTCGAAATTGGCCGGGTGCAAGCCCGCGGTCAACCCATCCAATCCGCCGAGAAAGCCACCCTGCTTCGCACTAGCACCAACACGTTTCCCCGCGTACTCTGAGGCCGCGAAACCGGCCCGTCAGAGGCCGATCTTATCGGGGAGAACACCACAATGCCTGCCTTTCGTACCGTTGGATTATCCTTGAGAGTGTCCTTGGGAGCCGCCATCCTGCTCTGCAGCGCCGGCCTCACTCTCGCTTACGCCAAGCCGTTCATGATCGTCGGCCTCGACGAGAAGCTTTCATGGGACGATGATGGCAAGACGGTCCTGTCTCTGCCCGGCAAGGACCAGGTCCTGATCGTCGATCTCGCCGATCCCGAAAGTCCCAAGATCGTCGCCACCCTGCCCTTGGAAAATTCGGTGGTCGGACCACCGGTCAATGTCGACATCGACCCCACGGGCTCGGTGGCGCTGGTCGCCAATTCGGTTGACGTCGTGAAAGACGGCGACGCGCTGAAGCAGGTGCCCGACAACAAGATCTTCGTGATCGATCTGAAAGCCAACCCGCCCAAACTGGCGGCGACGGTCACCGGCGGCAAGCAGCCGTCGGGCCTGAGCTTCAGCCCGTCCGGCAAGATGGCGCTGGTCGCCAATCGCGCGGACAATTCGGTCAGCGTGCTCTCGGTCAACGGCACCGATGTCAAGGTGACCGACACGATCAGCTTCCCCGACAGCGTCGCGCATGTCCAATTCACGCCGGACGGCAAGCACGCGCTGGCCGTGAGATTCCCCGCCCACAAGGTGTCCGTGCTCGACGTTAACGGCGACAAGGTGACCTACAGCAAGATCGACCTGCCGACCGGCCAGTGGCCCTACAATGTGGTGGTGACGCCCAACAGCAAGATCGCGCTCACCTCCGATAATGGCGGCGCCGGATCGTCCGACGGCAATGTCGATACAACGAGCGTGATCGACCTCGAGGCCAACCCGCCGCGCATCATCGACCGGGTGGTGGTCGGCGACGGTCCCGAGGGACTGGCGATGTCACCGAAGGGCGACGTCGCGGTCGCCGCGATCCTGCGCGGCTCGAATATGAAGAAGGCCTTCTTCTACCACAAGAACGGCAGCCTCTCGATCCTGAGGATCGACGGCAACAAGGTGACCAAGACCCAGGATATCGAGGTCGGCGGGTTGCCCGAGGCGGTCGCATTCACGCCGGACGGCAAATACCTTCTGGCCGGAAATTACCTGAACCAGGATTTCTCGATCCTGAAGGTCGATGGCAGCAAGGTCACCGATACCGGAAAGCGCTTCAAGGTGCCGGGTCATCCGGCGTCGGCGCGCATGGGGCATTAGGACCACGACACGCCGGCCGATGCACAAAGCGTCGGTCGGCGTTCTGCTCTGCCAACCGACTTCAGGCAGGCCCGACGCGCTCGAATTGCCGCATCGCTTCGCCGCGCGCAAGCAGGCGTTTGGCGGTGTGGTAGGTCGGCACTTCGACCAGCGAACCATCCAGCTCGACGCGGGCCTGGCCCGCGGCGCGGGCGGCTTCGAACGCCGTGACGATGGTGCGCGCGCGACCCATCTCGTTGTCGTCAGGAGAAAGTATGCCGTTGATCGCGGCGGCATGCGCCGGATCGACAAGACTCTTGGCGACATACCCCAATCGCCGCGCCCAGCGCGTATCGCGCATCACGCCTTCGATATCGCTCCAGGTATAGGGACAATCGACCGCGACGATGCCTGCGGCGACGCATTCGACGAGAAAGCGCTGCCGGCAATAAGCGAGTTCGATGCCGTCCTGCCCGCGTTCGGCGCCCAGGTCGGCGGCAAGGTCTTCCGCGGCAAGCAGGCAGGCTGTCGTGCGCGGGCTTGCTTTCGCGATGGCAGCCGTCTCAACCAGCCCGCGCGCAAATTCGATGTTCGGCAACAACGCTGTCGAACCCGCAGGGATGCCGTAGTCACGTTCGAAACGCGTCACCGCCTCATCCAGCCGCACCACATGCTGCGGCTCGGCGACTTTCGGCAGCGCCACGATATCGGGACCGCCGCGCATCACCGCCGCAAGATCGTCCATGCCATCCTGCTCGAGCGGATTGACGCGTACCGCGACCACGGCGCCTGCTTCCCGCCACGACCGATAGAGATCCGGAGCGAGCGCGCGCGCAACGGAGCGGGACGCGGGCGGCGTAAAGTCCTCGAGCTCCTGGATCAGGACATCGGCGCCGCTTGTGACGGCGCGGCGCAACACATCCTCGTTGGCGCCTTCCAGGAAAAGCCAGGACCTGCAGAGTTGCGCTGGTCGGATTCGGCGCATCGGAGCTCCCTGACGCGGACTTCGCATCTGCCGCACGAGCCTATTGAAACGTCATGTCCAGACATTTCGAAATATCGGAGCCGAGACCCGAGCTGATGGTGATGCAGCCGCGCACCTTCTGCGTATTGTTGTCGCTCGCCCACACCGAATAGCCGCCGGGACCGAAAAACGAATTGGTATTCGGCGGCTCGGTCTCGGTGGCGTCGAACGAATAGCTGGAGTCGGTCTCGAAAATCCGGGGCCTCTTCAGGCAGCTGCCGTCGGTCTGGACGTTGATCACTTCCTTGTTGTCGCGAGTCAGCGACAGGCTGACCTGGCACCTGAAATATTCCGACGTCCTGACGTTGAAGACGTAGGCGTAGGATTTGCAGGTCGCCGTATTAAGTTTCCCGGCGCTGAGGCCGCGGCTGCAGGAAATTCTCTGGTTATTGCTGAGCTTGAATTCGTCCGCCTGAGCGACAGAAGCAAGCGTCGCCAGCAGCGCGATGAAAAAGCAAAATTTTACGACCTGGTTCATCCGAATCATCCCCATAACTTTTTCGCGAACACCCGGTTCTAGACGGAATTGGCGGGGAAGATAGTCGCGAAGTCGGGCGCGCGAAATCACAAAGTCTTAAGGCGCCGCGCGAGATGCATCGTGTTGACGTGACAACGGTGTTCGTGATTTGTTCAGAGATCAATGGACCGCCAACTTCGCGGGCCGATTGCCGGGAGCATCCAGGATGACGCGTTTTTCGACCAAGACCTATTTGATAGCAACGGCGC
>JBKQRS010000239.1:0-20914 GCA_052143915.1 Bradyrhizobium sp. | reverse complement strand
CATTCTGAACCCTCCACTCTTCGGACCCCTCGACCGATGTGGAAGCCGGCTTCCCGCGCGCTCCAGACGCACATTCGCTAGCCATCGAGCCGCCCGAATTTGGTCTTGAAGATCAGCTCCCATTCAGTTTTTCGATGCGGGAGCCTTGTTTGGCGATGCCGGAGCTTTGGGATCGAGAATGACCATGACGATGTGGATCGCCCTCTTTTGTCTGGTGATTTCGGTCGGCTCGATCGCGATCAGGGTTGCTATGCCGCAGGCCTCTTTGTTCGTCGAGGCCGTACCGAATCAAAGCGGGATGGCACCTGTTCCGAACGAATCGGCGAAGTCAGACCGGCTGGAGCTGCCCAACATCCGCGCCGAGACAGCGATTGCACCAGTTGCGCAGGCGGCGCCTGTGGAAACTCCATCGACCAAGATCGAGACGACCAAGACCGAAACGAACAAGACCGAGACGAACAAGATCGAGGCGAACAAGATTCCGCGCCGGCGCTGGCGAGACGCCAACGCCAGCGTCGCTCCGCTAGAGCAGCCTCAACGGCACAATATAACGAGAGAGCCAAATAAGAGCGCGGACAGTAACCCACCGAAGGCGAGAGCCGAAGTCTGGCACTGCCGGCAGGATGCCATGGGCAGCCTTTTGAGGTCGTTGGACCTTTCGCCAAGATGCGACTTGTGAACCGCCCTGCCCCGTTGCGTTTGACACCGGTTAGTTGCTGACCAAGCAACAACTGTCCGACCGCCGACGGCACAATCAGTAACGCCAATCCGGTAACCGCTTCGGTGACGGCAGCGAAGATCAACCCAATTTCATCGCTTCGCCGCCTTACGACCTGCCGGCGCCGGAAGCTATCAACGCTTCGGTAGCTCGATCGGATCCGGCTCCGGTGCAGCCGTGGGCCCCAGCTCTGCCTTGGACTCCGGTGCTTCCTTAGGCGCCGGTTCGAGCTTGAACGTCAGCCTGTTGATCTTGCCGGTGAACTTGAACGGCGGGTCGTAGCGATACTCCAGCATCGCGACCCCGGTACGGGTGTCCTGACCGACGTCAAAGGATTCGTCCTCCGCGAACGTAATCGGCGTGGTGTGCTCCATGGAATTCCTGGCCACTTCCTTGCCGTCCACAGAAAGGACGCCCGTGCCACCCTTGCCCAGGCCAGGACCGTCCGACTTGAAATCGAAGACGATAGTGTGCTTGCCGGCGCTTAACGCTGGTCCCGACCAAATCGTGCGCTTGAGATTCAGCAGGTTGTAGAGGAACACCGGTTTGCCGCTACGAATGCCTGCGACACCCTTGCTCAGGAACAGGCCATACCCGCCGAAGCGTCCGCCTTCGGTGACGATCATGCCTTCCGCACCACCGTCGGGAATCTCGACTTCGGCGGTGATGGTATAGGACTTGTTGAGGATATTCGGCGCAGCGCTGTCCGGCACGCCGGTTAGTTCGCCCGAATAAGTGAACACTGTTCGTCCCGCCGTAAGACTCGGGCGCGGCGTATTCCAGCGCGGAAGCGTCGTGTTGTCGAGCGGCAGCACGTTGTACTTCTTCGCCTCGGAATCGAAGAGGGCCTGCATCTCCTTGAACTTGTCCGGCATCTTGGCGGCCAGGTCGTCGAACTGGGTGGGGTCATCCTGGAGGTTATAAAGCTCCCACTTGTACCCGGTAATGACATCCGGCGGCGGGGCACTGCTCAACTCCCACGGCAGCGTGACCGGCGTCGTGGACGCTATCCAGCCGTCGTGATAGATCGCGCGATTGCCCAGCATTTCGAAATATTGCGTGGTGTGCCGGGTTGGCGCGTCGGCGTTCGCCCTGTCCCATGTGTACATCATGCTTACCCCTTCCATGGGGCTCTGCTTGATGCCGTTGATCGTCTCGGGTTGCGGAATGCCGGTCGCTTCGAGAATGGTCGGAGCGATATCGATGACGTGATGGAACTGGCGGCGGATGCCGCCCACGTCGGTGATATGGACGGGCCAGGACATGGCCATGCCCTGGGACGTCCCGCCGAAATGCGACGGCACCTGCTTGACCCATTTGAACGGCGTATCGAAGGCCCACGCCCATTCTGCCGCAAAATGCGGAAACGTCTTGTCCGATCCCCAGAACGGGTACCAGAGGTATTGCGCCTTCACCGGCACGGGAACGCCATTGAACGTGGTGAACTCGTTCGGCGTGCCGTTGAGCATGCCTTCGGCGCTCGCGCCGTTGTCGCCGCTGATGTAGATGACCAAGGTGTTGTTGAGCTCGCCGAGGTCTTCGACGGCCTGGATCACCCGGCCGATTTCATTGTCGGCGTAGGCGAGGTAGGCGCCGTAGACATCCGCTTGCTTGATGAAGAGCTTCTTCTCAAACAGACCGAGGGAGTCCCAGTCGGGAAGCTCTTTCGGCCACGGTGTCAGCTTCGCGTTTTCGGGCATGATGCCCAGGCGCTTCTGGTTGGCGAAAATCCTCTCCCGTAGTTTGTTCCACCCCTCGTCGAACAAGTGCATGTCGCTGATCTTCTTGATCCACTCTGGCGTCGGATGATGCGGCGCATGGGTGGCGCCGGGTACGTAATAGACAAAGAACGGCTTGTCGGGCGCGATCTCCTTGAGCTGCTTCATGTACTGGATGGCCTCGTCGGCCATTGCCGTCTCCAGGTTCCAGCCGGGATTGCCCTGGAACGGATAAATCTGAGTCGTGTTACGGAATAGGTGCGGTTGCCACTGGCTGGTGTCGCCGCCGACAAAGCCATAGAAATATTCGAAGCCCATGCCGTTGGGCCATTGATCGAATGGCCCGGCCTGGCTCGACTGGTAAAAGGGCGTGTTGTGGTCCTTGCCGAACCACGAAGTGGCGTACCCGTTCGCTTTCAGGATGGTACCAATGGTGCCCTTATCAATCGGGATGATTGAGTCGTAACCCGGGAACCCTGTCGCTATTTCGCCTACGACCCCGTTACCCACCGAGTGATGGTTGCGGCCGGTAATCAGCGCAGCGCGCGTTGGCGAACAGAGCGCCGTGGAGTGGAAATCGGTGTAGCGCAGCCCTTGCGCGGCGATACGGTCAAGCGCTGGTGTAGGAATCACCCCGCCAAAAGTGGACGGCGCGCTATAGCCGACATCGTCCGTCATGATGAGTAACACGTTGGGGGCGCCTTTTGGCGGTACGACGCGCGGCGCCCACCAAGGCTTCGACTCCGAGGCTCTTTCGTTGATCACCCCCCCGAATTCCGGTTCTGGAGGCGGAATTTGCTTTCCGTCGATGGTGGTAGTGGCGCCTGGCGAACCTGGGACGCCTGTGACCTGTTGAGCCGACACCGAGACGCAACTCAAAGCAAGAAGGCCAATTGCGGCCAGTATGCTGCGACTGATTTCCATGACGGAAAACTCCCTTTGAGATGCTCGGGGTTAGCAAAAAAGGGGGCCGCGATTTTGTGAAGAATGCTCGCATGGGCGAACGCAACTTTGAAACAGGTCAACCGTCCGCTTTGGAAAAAGCCCGTAATCGCCATGGCTGGTCCAAGTCATTCGCGGACCTGAACGCGCGCCACTGCAAAATAGCAAACAACGTCCGTCGCCAGATGGCGTGGTCACTCAGCGCCGAATTTCGCGCTCTACCGGACGATCCACCGGACGGTCCACAGGGCGCACACCGACGCCTGGAGCAACCACGGCGGCCGGCCTAGGCCGCAGCACGACGCCGGGCCTTACGATGCAACCCGCAGGATATTCGACGTATTGGCAATACACCACGGCACTGGCCTTTTCAGTGCTCGCAGCCACGAACCCAGTTACAAGCAACACCGATAACGCGATCGAGAGTTTCATTTCGACCTCCTGTATTTCGGAAGTCTTTTAATGATCCTGTCGAACGCCCTGCGTGTTGATGCAGGTCAAAGCCCCCTCTTTTCTCACCGATGACCTCGTCGGCGCGGGCCACCTAATTTACTGGGCAATCATGAAAAGGCAAACAAGCTGTAAGATTTTCTTGTATTCGCCACTGGCGAATGTTCAATTTGATAAATTCCATTGTGGGGTCGATTGATCATGGGTGTTATCGAAAACCACATTTGGGTCGCACAGCGATGTCCGCAGACCGGGCTGGTGCGAGCCTCCTGTCTTGTGGTCCTCGGTGCACTCGTATCAGTCGGTTATGCTGATTTTGCTCAAAGCAAGGAACTTGACGACGACTCAGCAAAGGCGGATTCGACGCTACCAAATATCTATCTGGACCTGAGGACTTACTACACCACTTTGCCTGCCAATACTCTATCGATCGGGCTTGGTGCTTCACCACCTGCGCTCACGACGCTTCCGACCCAGTCATCTCCGGCGAGCCGAAGCATCGCGGTCGATGCTCCGTTGACGGTGGACCTCAACGACCGGCTCACGGTGTTCGGCGGCGTGAGTGCCAGCACAACGCAAAGCGGCCTGTCCGACTGGTCGGCGTTCGCGATCAACAGCTGGAATATGGGATTTCAGGCTGACGTCTATAAGCAGAATGGCGGATCGATCCCAACGCTTACGCTTCAGTCGACTGTCACAAAGTCGGTTCCAGATTCTCCGCTTACCACGACATCCTTCAACAACATCGCCGAGTTTGATTACGCTCTGAACAAGGACGAGACCAAGGGGCTGCTCGCCGGCGTTCAGTACACCAGGGTCGCCGTTGCTTCTCCGCTCGCGACGGTTAATCCCAATATCATCGGCTATGTCGGTGGCTACTACCAGTGGGATAACAACTGGAAACTTACGGGCCGCGCCGGCATTCAATCGTTCGGCGGCGCGCAGATTCTGAACCTGACGCCTTTCCAGTCTTTTACCCAGCCGATCATAAGGGTCGATCTGGACCGGAACGACGACAACGACAACCGCCTGTTTGGCGTAACGGCCCAGATCGCATGGACGCCGAAGCCAGCTTACCAGCTGATCGTCAGAACGCCGCTCTATGCGATCAGGAATTAGGGTCAAGACTCATCACCCTGCTGCCTCGCGCCTCGATGTGGACCACAAGCTGAAAAGCTCGAAGCGAGTATCTGTCTTCCGCTCTGCTCGCAAACCCGCAACATCGTTCGATGCAGTCGGCATGTCAGGTCCGCGCCCCGGCAGCAGACGCTGCACCCAACTTCGGGTAGACTGGCAACCTAGCTAACTGTTGCTGTTCAAAACCCGAACGCCTGCCGGTTCGACATCTGGGGATACGCCATGAAGCTCCCACGTCGGGGTTTTCTGCATCTGGCGGCAGGCGCTGCCGCGCTTCCGGCCGTTTCGCGGATCGCGAGCGCGCAAGACCATCCGACACCGCCGGCGTCGGAGTGGCCCGCGCCCCCGCTTGCGGAACGGCTTGCGGCCTATGCCGATGGCCTGCGCTATGACGATTTGGACGCCGCGACCGTCGAACGGGTCAAGACGCACCTGATCGATACGATCGGATGCGGCATCGGCGCCTTCGACGAGAAGCCGGTCGGCATTTGCCGCGACCTCGCGCTTGCGGTCGGCGGTAACGCCACCATCATCGGCACCGATCGGCGCACGACAGCTGAGCTTGCGTCCTTCGCCAATGGCGCCGCATTCCGCTATTTCGACTTCAACGACACCTATGTCGGACGCTTCTCCGTTCATCCCAGCGATCACATTGCGGCATGCCTCGCAGTCGCGGAGGCCGAGCGGGCCAGCGCCAGGGATCTGATCGTCGCGATCGTCATCGCCTATGAGGTGAACTGCCGGCTGGTCGACGCCCTCGACATCACGACGCGCGGCTGGGACCCGCCGGTCATGAGTCTTCCGGCCGTGGCGCTCGCCGCGGGAAAGCTGATGAAACTCAGCCCCGCGCAGCTGACACAGGCGGTCAATATCGCCGTCAACGACCATATCCCGATGGCCCAGACCCGGGTGCAGACGCTATCGGACTGGAAGGGATTCGCAGACGCCGAAGCCGCGCGCAATGCGGTATTCGCAACGCTTCTGGCGCGCGGCGGCCTCACCGGCCCGTCTCCGATTTTCGAAGGGCAATCCGGCTTCTTCAAGCAGGTGTCCGGCCCCGGCGACATCGACCCCGACAAATTCGGCCGACGAGATGTGCCGTTCCGGATCCTTCGCTGCGCCATAAAGCCTTATCCCGCCGTGATCTACACCCAGACCGCCATCGTGGCCGGTATCGAAGTTGCCAGGGAAGTGGGGTCGCTCGATCGCATTGCAGCGATCGAGATCGCAACGACAAAGCGCGGCTATCAACGGACCGGCAGCGAGGCTGAAAAATGGTCGCCCAAAACCAGGGAGACCGCCGACCACAGCCTGCCCTATATCACGGCCCGCGCGATGTTCGACGGTGACATCACCAATGCAAGCTTCGCACCGGAGATGTTTGGCGATCCACGCATCCTCACCTTCATGCAAAAGATCACGGTCAGTGAGGACCCCAATCTCACGGCGCGGGTCGGAGCCGCACCCACGCGCGTGACGGCAATCCTCGCCGACGGGCAGCGAATTTCGCGCGAAGTGGACTACGCCCCGGGTTTCGCCGAACGGCCGATGAACAGATCCGAGGTGGAAAGTAAATTCCGCGGCAATGTGGGCAAGCGCTGGCCGCGGGACCGGACCGACGCCATCCTGCAGGCGCTGTGGGCGCTCGATCAGACCAACGATCTGTCTGTCTTGCTCGGCCGGCTTTTGATGCCGGCAAATCCGTAAAGCGCCGCGCGCTCAAAGCACCGTGCACCAAACCTGGAACGACAGGAGGCCTTCATGAGCTACCTCAGAGTCGCGATAGCTGCTTTTGCTTTTTTGGCAGCGACGCGCAGCGGTGGCAGCGCGGAGGCCGTCGAAATAAGGGTTCTGTCATCCGGCGCCTTGAAGGCTGCGCTATCTCGACTGCTTCCGGAGTTTCAAAAATCATCCGGTGACACGGCGACGATCGAATATGGTCCGGCGGGCGCCATTGCCGGCCGGATCCAGCAGGACGATGCCGCGGATGTGGTGATCGTATCGAGAGCGCAGCTGCAAAAGCTGGAGAGCAACGGCAAGGTCGTCCCGGGGAGTCTCGTCGATATCGCCGGAAGCGGTCTCGGCGTAGCCATACGCAAGGGAGCGCCAAGACCTGACATCAGCGATGTCGAGGCGTTCAAGCGGGCGCTGCTGTCTGCCCGATCGATCGGGTACCGCGATCCGACAACTGGTTCGACATCAGGCATTTAGCCTGCTCGAGCGGCTCGGCATAACACAGGATTTGAAGCCGAAGCTCAGACTTGACAGATCAGACGGCGATGCTCCCGAGAACGTCTTCTCAGGCGTTGCGAAGGGCGAAGTTGAATTGCAAATCGGCACGACCAGCGAGATCATCATCGCGCCCGGAATAGATTTTGCGGGTCCGCTCCCTGGCGCGATTCAGAATATCACAGTGATGGCAGCGGGCATCATCACGACCAGTCAAGCGCCGCACGCCGCCAAGGCATTCATCAGCTTTATATCATCCCCCGCTGCCGCCGCCGTCTTGAAGGCAAGCGGATTCCAGCCGGTGAATCAGGATTAAGCCTTATCGGCTGGCCTCTGTGACGCATTGTTGGATAGCGCCCCGAGCATGCAACACGCGGCGGCGCATAGCGGTCGGCTCCGGATCTCAGCGCGTCGCAGCGCCGCGCGCGGCGTCGATCTGCCGCTTCAGCTGTGTTTCTCGACGTATCGCGCCAGACCCCAAGATGCTACAACCGCTCTCGGCTGGGTACAACTTGAAAGATCGGGCCGAAGAGGAAACGCGGCAGTCCGGCCAATCGAATACCGGGCTTTGAATCTCTCAGAGCCGGAGATGCGAACTGGCTTATCTCGTGATTGATTTTCATCAAGCGTTACTTCAGACATATCACCAATCCTGATTCTCGAGCCATGCACATGGATAAAATCTCTCTCGAGCAACATGACCGCGAGATGATGACGCGCGCGATCGCGCTGTCGAAGAAATCGGGCGCGGCCGGTGAATATCCTTACGGTGTATTGATCTGTTGCGCCGGCACCGTGGTGACGGAATCCATCAATCGCGTCAAACACGATTCCGACGTGACGCGGCATGCCGAGGTCGTGGCGATCTCGGCAGCCCAGAAGGCGCTTCGTTGCACCAGCCTCGACAAGTGCGTGATCTACAGCAGCACCGAACCATGTGTCCTCTGCAGCTATGCGATCCGCGAGAGCCGCATCGGCCGCGTCGTCTATGGGCTGCACTCGCCGCACATGGGCGGGCTGTCGAAATGGAACGTGCTTGAGGACGAAGGCCTCTCGCGTACCATGCCGGAGGTTTTTGCGCCGCCGCCAACCGTCGTCGCCGGCTTCATGGCGGACGAAGCGGACAGCGCCCTGCTGGAGTGGAATCCGCTGGTCTGGATGACGGTAAAAAGACGCGGGCTGTTCGTTACGGAAGCTCCGGGGACCCTGACGTCGCGAGAACCGGGTTTGCCGCGCAACGGGCAGAGCGCGCTGGTGTGGAGCTCCTTGCGCCGCAATTTTTTTGACCGCTTCGGCCGTCGCTAGTCGCAAGGCCAGACCCGCTCAATGTCAAGTCCCAATGGGCGCGCATGGTCAGCGCAATCCTGCGAGGCCCCTTTCGCAATCGAAATTGTAACATAATGTTGCAATAATATTTTGGTCACCTTGATTGATCAGTGCCCACCCGCCCCAAGATGGTATTGTTTCCGGATTGGTCCATGTAGCTAGAGGGGGTCCGATGGCTTTAAGCGTCGAGAGTGATGCTGCGCGCGACTTCGGCGTCAAACCGATCGATGTGATTTCAACCAATGCCGTGCTCGGTGCTGAGGTGCGCGGCGTCGATCTCAAAGACCTCAACGAATTCCAGTTCGCGGCGCTCAAGCGCGCCTGGCACGATCATCAGGTCATTTTGGTGCGTGGCCAGACGCTTGATGACCAGGACCTTATCGCGTTCAGCCGGCGCTTCGGTGAGCTCGATTGGGCACCGATACAGGAGACCGGCCGGCGCTTCGTCGAGGGGCTGCCTGAGATCTACATAGTTTCAAACGTGACCGTCAACGGTCAGCCCATCGGCAGCCTCGGCGCCGGCGAAGCCGTATGGCACACTGACATGTCGTATCTCGATGTACCGCCAATGGCCAGTATGCTCTTCGCTCTCGAAGTGCCACCTAAAGGCGGCAACACCTCGTTTTGCAGCATGTACTCGATCTACGAGGCGTTGCCGGACGAGTTGAAGAGCAAGATCGCGAACCTGAAGATCAAGCACGACGGCACCTATAACAGCGGAGGCTATCTCCGCCAGGGTGTCACCGCAACCGACGACCCACGGACGTCGCCAGGCGCAGTGCACCCACTGGTATGCACACATCCTGACACCGACCGGCGCATGCTCTATCTCGGCCGCAGACGCAACGCCTATCTGATGGGGCTCGAACTTGCGGACTCCGAGGCGCTTCTGGACGAATTGTGGAGTTTCGTCGACCGACCGGAGTTCACCTGGGAACACATCTGGCGGGTCGGCGATCTCGTGCTGTGGGACAACCGCTGCACCATGCATCGGCGCGACCCGTTTGACGCGTCGGCGCGGCGCATCATGCATCGCACACAAATCAAGGGCAGTGCGGCACCGGTCTGATGCGGGCGATCTTTGCGGCTTTGATCAGATCGCCGCGATGGTCTGCACCTCGACCAGGAAAGGCTCCCGCACCAGCCGATCGACCATCAGCAGCGTGTTCGGCGGATATTTTCCGTTTGGAAACATTTTCTTCCGTTTGGAAACATTTTCGGGAATTCGCGCAGGCGAAATGCCATGAACCTGGGAATATCCTGCGAATGGACGAGGTATGTCGTGAACGCAACGACGTTCGCCCAAGATGCCCCCGCCGATGTCAGCGCCGCCTTGACGTTGCGAAAGACCTGTTTGGTCTGGGCGTCGAAATCGCCCTCGCCGACGATGCCACCTGCGGCATCGCCCGACAGCATCCCGGCGATGAACAGGAATTCGCTCGCTTTCACGCGCGTGACATGGCTGTACTGCCCCATCGGGGCGCCAAGCTCCCTGGGATTGTAGACGTTGATCTCTGCTGACATGGGCTTTCCTCTCCTGGCTTTGCGGCACTCGCGCCGATCGCACCGCACGCACGAATCCGTTTCACTCGGATACTGCGTAAGGGCCGCTGACCCAATGCGGCACGCCGAACAGGGCCCAGCTTTCGCCAAATAAAAATGCCAACAAATCGTTGTGAAGTCGATCCGCGCCGCTCTCTGCTAATCTTTCCGCGCAGGCGTATCGCACACGACCTGATCTGAGGCTTCTCAGCAAGGTTCGGTTTGCCCGATACGGTACGAAGGACACCGTGCAAGGAACGGCGACGACGTTGAGCGGTTTGGGAAACATGTTCTCGCTCACGCCGAAAAACATCATCAGCTTATGAAGAGCGAGGAATCATCATGATCAAAATAAAGATCAATGGCCAGGAACGAAACTGGGACGGCGACCCGGACCTCCCACTACTCTGGTTTCTCCGTGACGAAATCGGACTGACGGGTACGAAATATGGCTGCGGTGTGGCACTTTGCGGTGCATGCACCGTCATCGTGGACAAGGAGGCCGTACGGTCCTGCATCACCTCGGTCTCCGACGTCGTCAACCGTGAGGTCACCACGATCGAAGGCCTTCACCCCACGGGCGACCACGCGGTTCAGAAAGCCTGGCGCCAGGAAAATGTACCGCAATGCGGTTATTGCCAGGCCGGGCAGATCATGCAGGCGGCAGCCCTTCTTGCGGAAAATCCAAAGCCCTCCCACGATCAGATACGCCAGGCCTTGTCGGGCAATATCTGCCGCTGCGGCTGTTATCAGCGTATTGAGAACGCGGTCCATCTCGCTTCGACGGGGGTCTGACCATGAACATCATCACACGTCCCGAAAAGCTTCGCGGCATCGGGGGCCGCATTGAAAAAATTTCCCGTCGCAGCGTTCTCAAGGGCCTCGGCATCGCCGGCGGGCTGGTGCTGGCCGCGCCCGTGACTTCACGCCGGGCTTTTGCGGCCTATCAGACCGGCGCCGGAAAGATGCCGCATGGCACGGTGGTCGACCCGCGCGTCTTCGTTGCCATCGCCCCCGATGGGACGGTGACCATCGTTGCGCACCGGGCCGAAATGGGAACCGGTGTCCGGACCAGCCTGCCGCTGATTGTCGCCGAGGAAATGGAAGCCGATTGGTCGCGTGTAAAGGTCGCGCAGGCGCCCGGAGACGAGGTCAAATTCGGCAATCAGGATACCGATGGATCGCGCAGCACGCGGCACTATCTAATTCCGATGCGCGAGATCGGCGCGTCGGCGCGCGCGATGCTCGAGGCCGCTGCCGCCAAACGCTTTGGCGTGCCGGTGACCGAGGTCAAGGCGGTAAACCACGAGGTGGTTCATTCGGCGAGCGGACGACGTCTCGGATTCGGCGAACTGGCTGCCGATGCCGCCAAGGAACCGGTGCCGGGCATTGACGGCTTGAAGTTAAAGGACCCGAAGGACTTTCGCTATCTTGGCAAGGGTCAGGTCAGCATCGTCGACCTTCGCGATATCACCGTCGGCACCGCGCTTTATGGCAGCGATACCCGCCTTCCCGGCATGAAGTATGCCGTGATCGCGCGGCCGCCCGTCACCGGCGGCAAGCTCAAGTCGTTCGATTCAACCGAAGCGATGAAAGTCTCCGGCGTCGAGAAGGTGATGGAAGTGCAGGGTTGGCCGTGGCCGTCCAAGTTCCAGCCGCTCGGCGGCGTCGCGGTGATCGCGCGCAATACCGGCGCGGCCATCAAGGGGCGCGACGCGCTGAAGATCGTCTGGGACGACGGCGCCAACGGCAAGTACGATTCGGCCGCCTATCGGACCGAACTCGAACAGGCCGCGCGCAAGCCGGGCCTGGTCGTGCGCAAGGAGGGCGACGTCGAGGCCGCGCTGAAAGGCGCCGACAAGGTGATCGTCGGCGAATACTACCTGCCCCACCTGGCGCATGCGAGCATGGAAACACCCGTCGCGGTCGCCGACGTCAGGGATGGCAAGGCCGAGGTCTGGGCGCCGGTGCAAAGTCCCGGCGGGACGCGGGAAGACGTTGCCAAAACCCTGGGCATCCCCGAGCAGAACGTGACCGTCAATGTCACGCTGCTTGGCGGCGGTTTCGGACGCAAATCGAAGTGCGACTTTGCGCTCGAGGCAGCCTTGCTGTCCAAGGCGATCGGTGCGCCGGTGAAGGTGCAATGGACACGCGAGGATGACCTTCACCACGACTTCCTGCACACGGTTTCCGTGGAGCGCATCGAGGCCGGTCTCGACAAAAGCGGCAAGGTGATTGCCTGGCGGCATCGCAGCGTCGCACCGACCATCGCCTCGACTTTTGCGGCCAACGCGGTACACGCGGCCGCCTTCGAACTCGGCATGGGGCTGATCGACATGCCGTTCGAAATTGCCAATATTCAATGCGAAAATCCGGAAGCGGCCGCGCATACCCGCATCGGCTGGTTCCGCTCGGTGTCGAATATCCCGCGCGCTTTTGCGGTCCAGTCCATGGTGGGCGAGCTCGCACACGCGACCAACCGCGACCAGAAGGATATGCTGCTCGAGCTGATCGGCACTCCGCGTATGGTCAAGCTCGATTCCGTAAAGGACCCGTGGAACTATGGCGAGCCGTTCGATAGCTATCCCATCGATACCGGACGTCTGCGTCGCGTCGTCGAACTCGTCGCGGACAAGGGCGGCTGGGGGCGATCGGTGCCCAAGGGACACGGGCTCGGTATTGCCGTCCATCGCAGCTTCGTCAGCTATATCGCGACCATCGTCGAAGTATCCGTCGACGACAAGGGCAAGCTCACCGTGCCCCGGGTGGATACCGCCATCGACTGCGGCACGTTCGTCAATCCCGAGCGAATCCAGTCGCAACTCGAGGGAGCCGCGATCATGGGGCTCAGTCTCGCCAAATACGGCGAGATCAGCTTCAAGGACGGCAAGGTGCAACAGGGCAATTTCGACAATTTCCCGGTGATCCGGATCGACGAGGCCCCGTTGGTGACCAACGTGCATATCGTTCCCGTCAGTGCCGACACGCCGCCAAGCGGCGTCGGGGAACCGGGCGTGCCTCCATTTGCTCCGGCGCTGGTCAACGCCATCTTCGCGGCGACCGGCAAACGCATCCGCTCCTTGCCGATCGGCAAGCAGCTCGAAACCTGAAGAAGGGTTCGAACGGGCCGAACGTTGATCGGCGCGTAACAATGAAAGGGCGGCGGACATTCCATCCGCCGCCTTTCCTCGTAGTTGGTTTAGATGGCTATCCGCCGATCACTTCTTGACGGCGAACACCCAGACGACGCCGCCCTGCGGCACGTTATTCTCGACACCGACATTATTCTTGGTCGCCAACGCGTCCTGGATGCGCTGCGCGTCCACGCCCCAGCCCGACTGGACGGCGATGTATTCCGTCCCGTCGACTTGATAGGCGATCGGCATGCCCACGATGCCGGAGTTGGTCTTTTGCTCCCAAAGGACTTCGCCCGTCTTCGCATCGAAGGCCCGGAACATCCGGTCATTGGTGCCTCCGACCAGGACGAGATCGCCGGCGGTAGCCGTCACCGAGCCAAACAGCTGCGATTTGGGGAAGTCATGCGACCAGACCTTCTTTCCGGTTGCGGGATCCCATGCCTGCAGTTCGCCGAAATGATCAGCGCCGGGACGAGCCTGCAAGCCGATATCTTCGGGCTTGGTTCCGAGCCAGAGCTGACCGGGAACCAGCGGCACCTTCTCGCCGGTAAAGCCGCCGCAGAAATTCTCATTGGCCGGAACGTAGACGAAGCGGGTCCTCGGACTGTACGCCGCGGACGGCCAATCCTTGCCGCCCCACAATGATGGACAGAATTCGACCCGCTTGCCGATGACCGGCTTGTGATCCGGGTCGACAATCGGCCGGCCGGTCTCGGCCTCGATGCCTTTCCAGACATTGGTTTGGACAAAAGGCCAGCCGGCAACATAGTTGATTTTGTCCGGCGTGCGCTCGAGTACCCAGAAGATCGCGTCGCGTCCCGGATGGATGAGGCTCTTGAACGAGCGGCCCTCCCTTTGCAGGTCGATCAGCATCGGCGCATCCACCTCGTCCCAATCCCAGGAATCGTTTTGATGATACTGGTGGAACGCTTTGATCTTGCCGCTATCGGGATCGAGCCCGAGCACTGAGCTGGTGTAGAGATTGTCGCCGGGGTGAGTGGCGCCCGGCCAGGGAGCAGCGTTGCCGACGCCCCAATAGATCGTCTTGGTGTCGGCATCGTAATTGCCGGTCATCCAGGCCGATCCGCCGCCGGATTTCCAGTCGTCGCCGCTCCAGGTGTCGTGACCCGGCTCACCCTCGCCGGGGATGGTGAAAGTCCGCCACAGTTCCTTGCCGGTATTGGCGTCGAACGCGACGACGTAACCACGCACGCCGAATTCACCGCCCGAGCCGCCGACGATCACCTTTCCATCGACGACCAGCGGCATCAGGGTCAGATACTGGCCCTTCTTGTAGTCCTGAACCTTGGTATCCCAGACGACCTTGCCGGTTTTGGCGTCGAGCGCGACCACATGGTCGTCCGTCGTCGCCAGATATAGCTTGTCTTGCCACAATCCGACGCCGCGGCTGGTCGGATGCAATTGAAAGAGATCGTCGGGGAGCTGACGTTTGTATCGCCAGTACTCGTCGCCGGTCTTGGCGTTCAGGGCGATCACCTGCCCCATTGGCGTTGCGACGAACATCACGCCGTTGTTGATGATCGGCGGAGCCTCGTGCCCCTCAACCACGCCGGTCGAGAACGTCCACACCGGTGTCAGGCTTTTCACGTTGGAGGTGTTGATTTGATCGAGCGGGCTGTAGCCCTGACCATCATAGGTACGGCGATAGAGCAACCAATTGCCGGGTTCGGGATTGTTGAGCCGATCGGCGGTCACCGGGCTGTAGTTCTCGATCGGGCCGGCACCGGCGGGGATTGAGAACAGGCACGTGGACACGACAAGGCTCGACAACAGCCATTGTTTTCTGGTCATAGACGTTACCTCCCTGTTGGTTTTTCTTCGTCTGCTTGGTTGGTCGTGCGAAATCCGACGCGGGCACCGATGTCACCCCGCTTGCTGTGCTCCTATCTTTCCAACAAATGTTCCGGCCACGGTGAATGAATCGCCGGTTCTCGCCAGCGGAAGCGCCGCAAGGCGCCGGGGCGCCGGGCCAAACACGACTTGCGCGCTTTGCCGGGGGTCGTATTCGGAATTATGGCAAAAGCACTTGAAGACGTCCTTGTCGCCCGTCGTCTCCTTGACCCAGGCCGTGACCGGACAGCCGGCGTGGGTACATATTGCCGAATAGGCCACGAAGCCGTCCGCAAAACGTGCGCGCGTCTCATCGTCAAGTTCGGCTGGATCCAGTCTGACGAGCAGTATCTCGTTCAACCGTGAACCCTTGCGGATCACCGAGGTTGTTGGATCCTTTGGCCACGCCCGCACCGGCGGTCCACCGAGCTTCAGATCCTGCGGCTTGATGATTTCGCTCGCATGCTCGCCTTCGGAGAAGACGAGAACGTCACCCTTTTGAGGTCGCTCGTCGCTACCGGGTTGATCCTCGTCGGCAATAGCCGACGTGCACGCCGCCATGCCCGCAAGAGCTGCCAGGATGAGCGTGCGCCGCGTCTGATCTGAAGTCGACGACATTGGCGTCTCGAATTCTTCACGGTGACCGGATTCAGAGATCGCTCACACTGAACGGTGGAACTCGGCCAAAAAGGAGGCAACAAATCAGCTTTGTCGTGCCTCCTCCCCGATTTTTTCACCCGCGTGGGAGCTCGCGTTCCCGAACGTTCTGTTTTTTTGATTTGAACACAACTCCAGAAAATCTCGTCATGCGCATTTCGCAGGTCAGGTCAAATGCCATCGACTTTGTGCAGCGCGTGGCAGAGTGGGTCTCGATGCTTACGACCGGGTTTTCTGATCCTTCGAAATGCCGGCATCCATGCCGTCAGCGAAATGCGCGCTTCGAGAATCATCATCATCCCGAGAGTTGGCGAGCGTGCTTGCCCGCGGCGCGGGTCTCAACTAATCAAGCGATCGCCAGGCATTTTGTCCCGATCGAAGAAGCATCCCCATGAGCGAAGCATCCACCCGGCATGTCGTCGTCATTGGGGCCGGCGCCATCGGCGTCGTAAGCGCCATCGAATTGCTGCGCGACGGCCATCACGTCACGATCATCGAACCGGGGACGCCCGGAGGCGAGCAGGCGGCGAGCTATGGCAATGCCGGCTGGCTGTCATCGCATTCGGTGATCCCGCCGGCTGTGCCTGGTGTGTGGAAGAGCATACCGAAATTCCTTAGGGATCCGCTGGGGCCGCTGGCGATCCGCTGGAGCTATCTGCCCAAGGCGCTGCCCTGGCTGATCCAATATCTGATCTCGGGCTGGACTGAAGCGCGGGTCGCGGCCACGGCTCAAGCGCTGCGCCCGCTGCTGGTCGATGCGCCGGCCTTGCACAAGAAGCTTGCCGATGAAGCCGGCGTCGGCCACCTGATCGAACGCCAGGGCGTCATGCATATCTATCCGTCGCGCGCCGCGTTCGATGCCGACGCGCTCGGCTGGCGCATTCGCAAGCGCGTCGGCGTCGGCTGGATGGAGCTCTCCGGCGACGAGATGCGCCAGCGCGAACCGGGCCTGCATCCGCGTTATCAGTTCGGTGTATTGGTCGAGGAAGCCGGCCGCTGCCGCGATCCCGGCGGCTATGTCGCAGCGCTGGCGGCGCATGCCCGCGCGCTCGGCGCCGAATTCATCACCGCCACAGCCGAGGGTCTGAAGCTGGAGGGCGGCAGACTGGTATCGGTCGTGACCGACAAAAGCGAGATCGCCTGCGATGCGGCGGTGGTCGCCGCAGGCGCGCGATCAAAACCGCTCGCGGCGTCCGTCGGCGACCGGCTGCCGCTGGAAACCGAGCGCGGCTATCACGTCATGATCGAAGGCGCCAACACCGGTCCGCGTACCTCGGTGATGGCCTCGGACGCCAAGATGGTGGTGAACTGGACGGACAAGGGCCTGCGCGCGGCCGGCCAGGTGGAGATCGCCGGGCTTGAGGCCGCGCCCAATTGGAAACGCGCCGAGATCCTGCGCGATCATTTGATCGGCATGTTCCCGAAACTGCCGAAGGACCTGCCGGCCGAGCGCATCCGCAGCTGGTTCGGGCATCGGCCGAGCATGCCGGACGGCCGGCCCTGCATCGGCTATTCCCGCGCCTCGCGCGATGTCGTCTATGCCTTCGGCCATGGCCATGTCGGCCTGGTCGGCTCGGCGCGCACCGGGCGCGTGGTGGCGCAACTCATTGGCCTGCGCGAACCCGAAATCCCGCTCGCACCATTCGATCCGAAACGCTACCTCTGACCAGTCGTTGCTATCGTGAAGAGAACCAGACCATGAGCGCAGATCCTGATCCCCTCCCCGCGCCGCGCATCGCGCGCGGCGGCAAGGCCATCTATGGCGCACCGCTCGGCATCCTGATGCTGGAAGCGAGATTTCCGCGGATCGCCGGCGACATGGGAAATGCCTCGACCTGGCCATTCCCGGTGCTCTACCGGGTAGTGCGCGGAGCGAGCCCGGAAAAGGTGGTGCTGAAGGGCGCAGCCGGCCTGTTGCCGGATTTCATCGAAGCCGCCAGAGATCTCGTCCGCCTCGGCGCCGAAGCGATCACCACCAATTGCGGTTTCCTCTCGTTGTTCCAGAAGGACATCGCCGGCGCCGTCGGCGTGCCGGTGGCCACCTCCTCGCTGATGCAGGTGCCGTGGGTGCAGGCGACGCTGCCGCCCGGCAAGCGCGTCGGCCTCGTCACTGTATCTAGCTCGACGCTGACGCCCGCCCATCTCGCCGGCGCCGGCGTGCCGCTCGATATCCCAATGGTTGGCACCGAGAAGGGCCGGGAGTTTTTCCGCGTCCTGATCAAGGCCGAGAAGGACGACATGGATGTCGCGCTCGCCCGGGAGGACGTGGTCGGGGCGGGCAAGGATCTCGTCGCCAACAACCCCGACGTCGGCGCCATCGTGCTCGAATGCACCAACATGCCGCCCTACGCAGCGGCGCTGCAGGCGGCCGTAGGCATTCCGGTCTACGACATCTATTCGATGATCACCTGGTTTCACGCGGGCCTGCGTCCCCGCATGTTTTGCTGACGAAACCTTGGCGGCAATGCTTCCGAATTTACTTCCGCAAAAGGCGGCACTGCGGACAGGGCCGGACTTGGTGCCGGCTCGACTCGGTCGCGAATGGACCCCAGAACCGGACATTCGCTCTGTTTGCCCTTGGCGCAAAAAAGCGCCGGACGATGCCGCGGATCGGCAACGAATGCAGGAACGGTAGTGATCGTTGCATCGTTGGAACGATACATTTGAGTATTAAATTGGGATCACTCCGAGATTTGAAGTTGACACATATCAAGAAGAAAAACGGGAGGCATGTTAATTGGACCCAAGGGGCGGAGTCCGGGTTATGGAGATGAGCAATGCAGCAGACACAAAGCAATATCCACTTCTATGTAAATTGGGCCAAGGAACGGCTCGATGAAATGGAAGCCGTACTGACATCGCTTGAAAGCAGGATTGGCGAGGTGCAGGCCGATGCCCGCGACAAGGCCAACAAGGCACTCGCTGATCTGCGCAAAGGTCGTGATATTTTCCGGGATACCGTCAAGAAGCAGGCGGAGGCCAACGAGGCTGCGTGGATGAGCGCCAAGGCAAAGCTTGAGCCGGAGTGGAATACGTTCGAGGCCGAGGTCAAGAAATATGTCGAGAACTTTGGCAAGCAGGTCGAGCAGCAGCAGGCGACATTCAAGCTTCAGTCGGCGGCCCAACTGAAGGCGTGGCGCGAAGCCGCCGACAAGCTTGCTGGCGATACCAAGCAATTCGCTACCGAGCGTCAGGCCGAAATCGATACCGCCGTGAAGCGCATGCAGGCCGACGCCACTGCAGCGGAGGAAAAACTCCAGAAGCAGATGGAGCAGATGGGCGCACAGTCATGGTCCGCGCTGATGGCGGCTTTGACGGAAACCCGCGCTGCGTTCGATCACGCCAACCAGGCAGCGCGCGATGCGTTCAAACGAGCTGCCTGATCCAGACACTCTCTCGGTCGGAGAAGCCGCCGGGAGGCGGCTTCTCCTTCTGGGAGATGCGACGCTTGAAAACGGTCGCAGAGGAGCAGCCGCGATGAGCAGCATGGATACGGACCCCCGGGATGGGCGATCAGGCCCGAAAACCGCCGTCGGCAACGGGCCACACGTCGGCTTTTGGATCAGGGAGTTACCTTTCAGCCTGGTGTTGATCCTGACTTTGCTCGGCGTTGCCTATACCAGTCTGTTGAAACAACCGATCATGGGCTATTGGGAGCTTCTGGCGCCGGTGATCGGGTTGGTCTGTGTCGGCTCCGGATGGTCCAGCGCCAACGACAGAAACGCGCGAATACAATTGATAGCTACGCAGGCGCTGCACTGGGCCGCGTTCCTGCTCGTGATGAATATGATCCTGTTGCCTAGCGTCCAGACTATACTCAATGCCAATGCGACCGGGCTCGCCGTTCTCATGTTATTGGCGCTCGGCACCTTTACCGCAGGTGTTCATATCCTTTCCTGGCAGATCTGTCTTCTCGGGGTCATCATGGCGCTCTGCGTTCCGGCGGCGGCATGGATCGAAGCTTCAGCTCTGATTGTCGCGTTGATTTCGATGGCGGCACTCGCAATCGGCGTTGTGCTCTGGTGGCACTGGCACGAGAGCCGCGCCCGAAAAACCTGAGCGAACGGGCCGATCAGGCGCCGACCTTCGGCGAAGTGCTGAAAGAGAGCAATTGCATCGCTTCCGTGCTGTTGTCTTTCTACATGTAACGCCGCAGCATCGGCAGTGCCTGCTCGACGCATATGCGGCCTTCGGCAATCGCCTCCTTGGCCCGGTCGAATTCCATCAAGCCCATGTCACGCAGTCGCGGGAGCAGCATCACGTGTGGTGGCTCGCCGGCGAGGCGGGTGCGGGTGATATGGTCCTGCATGATGTTGAGCGAGTTGGCGAGCACGTCGAAATATCCAGGCGCCGACGGCTGCTTCGGCAGCAACTGCAGGGCGATCTGCGCAGTCTGTTCACGCATCGCCGGCGGCAAATGGCTCAGCACCCGATCGAAAAATTCGCGCGGAACAGCTGACGCAGTCGGCGCCGATGCGTCGGGCTGAACCTCGAACCGTCGCCCCAACAAGTCACCGTTAAGGTTGATCGCGATGATCACGTCCGCTCCGAGAGCACGGCAGACCGAGACCGGTACCGGGTTGGAGAGGCCCCCATCTACAAGCCATTTGTCGTCGATCCTTGCCGGGCTGAAAATCGCGGGTAGCGCGATCGAGGCGCGCACCGCTTCATGGATTGGCCCGGACTGCAGCCATATCTCGCGGCCGGTGGCGAGATCTGTGGCGATGGCAGCATAGGTCTTGGGATAGCTCTCGATTGGCGCTCCAATTTCGAGCCTGCGCAGGAATTGGACCACCTCTTTGCCGTCGATCAACCCACCACCCGAAAACCGGACGTCGATCAGCCCGATAATCTCCCGCCAGGTTGCTGCCTCCGCCCATTGGCGCAGTTCGGTCAGCCGTCCGGCTACATAGGCCGCTCCGACCAGCGCGCCGATCGAGGTCCCGCAGACGATGTCGGGCTCAATTCCCGCCTCGGCCAACGCATCGATGGCGCCGATATGCGCCCATCCACGGGCAGAGCCGCTCCCCAATGCGAGGCCAATTCGGCAACGTGTCATAAGGCGGCGGTCCCGAGATGTTTGGGGCCGATGATGCTACGTCAGATCCCGAGCCCACGAAAGGGAGTACGATTTCCGCTTTTGTGAAGGTTTGCGGATGTCGGCCCCATGAAGGTGGCGCGGCGCACACAGCGGGGCCGTCGTACGC